>WRHW01000043.1 GCA_009783055.1 Holophagaceae bacterium | reverse complement strand
CCTAAATTCCCATAGTTTTTAACCTAGGACAGGCAACCGACAGATTCTAATGGGTTTATGAGTTTGCATAGGTTAAAATATTTTAACCTATTGTAACGACAGACGGTCAAATAAATGCTTGAAACAACAAGGTTTTCGCAATTTCTTACCCTCATAGGTTAAATTTTTTGCGGAATTTGGGCCACAAATCATGGCAGTTTGTTGTTTATAGGCTTGCTCTCGCCATAAGCAAGCAACAAAAGCGTGAATTGCTATAAGTTAATTTTTATTTAAATTATATTTCAATTTGTATTATTGTGTAAGTAAAAATGCCTCTATTGACGCAAGTAGTCCAAGGATATCATTTCTATTGACGTTGCCAATATTTCCAATCCTAAATGTTTCCGCCTTACTGATCTTGCCGGGATAAATCACATATCCTTTATTCTTAATAAAATTGTAAAATTCAAAAAATGTGAAATTGCAATTTTCAGGGTAATAGAAAGACGTTATGATTGGCGACTGTAGATGAGATTCTAATAGTGGCATAAATTTTAGATTCTTCATACCTTCGGCTAATATTTTTTGGTTTTCAGCGTAGCGTTTGAACCTAGCCTCGACTCCACCTTCTAATTCAAGCTCTTTCAATGCTTGGCAAAATGCCTTTACAACATGAGTTGGTGATGTATATCGCCACTTTCCGTTGCCACTCTCCATCCCTTTCCATTGATCGTACAGATCAAGGGACAATGACCGTGCATTGCCTTTACATTTTTCCAATTCCTGTTTGCTAGCGATGGTAAAACCAAAACCAGGTACGCCCTGTACACACTTGTTGGCACTACTAATCAGATAGTCAATTTTTAAGTTAAAAATATCCATTGGTATGCCACCAAAACTGCTCATGGCATCAACAATAAATATTTTACCGAATTCTTTAACTGTCTTTCCAATAGCCTCAATATCGTTCAGCATCCCAGTGGTGGTTTCGCAATGAACTACTGCTACATGGGTTATGTCTGGGTTGGCTTTCAAATTTTTTGCCAACTTGGATAAATCCGGCGGTGCAGTCTCACCACTGTCTTGAACAATAGTCTGAATCTTGAGTGTTTCTGCTATGTGGGCAATCCTATCGCCGTAGGCACCATTTGTAAGCACAAGTAATTTCCCGTTATTTGGAATAGCTGTTCCGATCACGCTCTCAACAGAAAAAGTACCGCTCCCCTGCATTAAAACTGTTGTATAGTTTTGGGGGTTGGCCGTTGCCAAATTTATTAAGTCCGTACGCAATTTTTGTATAATGTTGTTGTAATCGCTATCCCAAGTACACCAGTCCCTCAGCATTGCGTTTTTGACGGTTTTTGTTGTAGTGAGAGGACCTGGGGTCAAAAGAAGGTAGGGAACTAGGCCCTTGTTTATTTCATCAATCAATGCCGGTAGTTCGGCCATGTTGTTAATTACATAGTCTGCTCCGGCATCGAAATATGTCTTGGTAATTTTGCGGGTCAGCACCATTTTTTGTTCATCAGAGAGTTGACTATACTCTTCTCGTGTAAGACCCATCTCGCTACTGCCGACAATAACGCCCACGCTCCATACCCCTGCATTAACACCTTCTTTGATGTCACTCACCGTGTCGCCAACCTTGATGATACATTTGGGTGGGTATATGCCAAGGTTTTGCATGTTGCGATAAATCATAAAGGGGTACGGCCTGCCGGAGCCCACATCATCTGCCGTAACCAGACAGTCAGGTGTATAGCCTTGTTTGGTAGCTCCATCAGCCACCACCTCCATCATTTCTTTTGTGTAGCCCGTTGTGGAACCAATTTTTATTCCTCGTTCACGCAACTCTTTGCAGACAAGCAGTACGCCATCCAGAACGTCTGTATAATTGGGCAAAATTTTCATTAATGACGGTTCAAAATCAGAGTACAGCTCAGCCACGTCGCCATCGTTATAGTCCCGTCCAAATTTTTCTGACCATAGCTGACTGATTCGAGGCATGGATAAAATGGCGCGTACATGGTCTATTTTGAGCATTCCCATCGGTAATCTGGCTTCCTCAATTGTTATGTCAATCCCTTTGTTCTTAAATATTTCTGTAAAAACTTTTAGGGGCGCGAAACAGCCAAAATCCACCGTTGTGCCCGCCCAATCAAAAATGACTCCCTTGATTTCGTTTTCCATGGCTCTTTTCTCCTTTCAACATTGGCTCAGACATGGCTTCGTAAATTTTTGTTCATGATTTTTTTGTTTATTAATTCGTATAAAACACGCACAATTACGTTAGTCAAAATAATCAGAACCGAAATGGCCGCCGCGGGAGCAATATCGCCTGCATCCTCCATATTGACAATTGCTATTGCGGCGAGTTTGAATTGAGCAGGGTATAAAAAAATGACCGCAGAGATTGTGACCATTGCATTTACAAATAGGTATACTGCAATTTCCAGAATAGCGGGAAGGCACATCGGTATTGTAACTTTATAAAATGTTTTATAGAATGGGACTTTCATTGCCTCAGAGACAATCTCAAATTCTTTGTCCAATTTTTTTAAAGAAGATGTTGCCGTTACAAATGGAACAGAATAGAAATGCACAATATTTGCTATTAATAATATCCACATGCTTCCATAAATAAATTTTAGTGGATTGGAATCAGCATTAAAAAAGAAAATAAATGATATACCAATTGCTAATCCTGGTAGTGCAAGAGGAATGATGGATAAAAAATATGCGGTTTGCTTTAATAGTGTTGCCTTTCTTGTTTTTTCAATCAAATACGCATTAATAAATACAAATGCGGTACCTATGGTGGCGGTCAAGGAAGCGATTAATAAACTGTTAAAGAACGAAGATATGCCTCCTGTGGCAGGTGAGTCCATAAAATAGTGAGCCAGTGTCAAACTTTTATCGTAGGGCCAGAGTTTAATGAAAGAAGCATATACCACAGTGCCAAGAAGCATGAGTATCAACAAATTTATCACAGCACAGTATGCTGTAAAAACTAAGTCTCTGCACTTGTTGGGCTTAATTTTGTAATCTTCTGATTTTGACGAGATCGTGCTTTGGTTTTTGCTTTGTGTGAATCTGTCAACTGTAAATGAAAGTATTGCAGGAAGCATTAAAATCATACCCACGACGGCACCCATTATGAAATCCTGCTGTCCCACAACGCGTTTGTAAATATCTGTCGCCAACACATTGTAGTTGCCACCTACAACTTTTGGCGCACCAAAATCTGTAAAACTGAGGGAAAATGCGATAAAAATTGAGCTGATCAATCCGTATTTTACGCTTGGCAGAGTGATAGTAAAAAATGTTTTTATCGGAGAAGTACCTATAACTTCTGCTACTTCGTAAAGACGATTATCAGCAAAGGAAAAAGACACAAGCAATACTAAAAAGACCTGGGGGAATGTGTAAATCACTTCGGAAATGATTATGCCCAATGGGCCATATAGCGGAAGTCTCAGCCCCAAATGAGTAAAAATTCCTTGGTTCCCAAACAAATAGATTAGTCCAATACCCAGCATCATAGTTGGGGCAAAAAGGGGTAACATTGAGGTAAATTTAAACAATTTTTTACACTTCACTCCTGTGCGGGTAATCGCGTAGGCATAAAGAAATGCGAGAGATACTGAAATAATCGCAGTTGTTATTGATACGAAAATAGTATTAAATAATGAATTAGTAAGATTAGGCGTGGTGAAATACTGAATAAAATTTGCCAAGCCAATAAAACTTCCATCAGATCCCTCAAAGGCTTTGACAAATAGAATTATTAAAGGCAAGACAACAAGAGTCATTAACAGCAAACTACTAATAATCAAGCAAACAATTTGAATGTTGTTGTTACTTTTTACCTTTTTCACTAGACTGCTTCTAAACAAATTATCTTTTCATTGGGGATATTAATAAAAATGTCCGTGCCGTACTCAACATTGACATGATTTTTAACATCGGCTTTAACATCTACTGTCAAATGTCCGTGCTGAGAGTCGACAAACAAACGGTAGAATGCACCCCTATACTCGATATCTGTAACCTTGCCTGGAACTCCCCCTTCCGACCCTATGCCAACCCACTCAGGGCGCACAGCGGATGTGCTGTTGATGAAATTCACAGTGCCTATAAAGTCGGCCACAAAAGCTGTTTTAGGAGTTTCATAGATTTCAACCGGCGAACCAACTTGCTCTATGACAGCATTGTTCATAACAACGATTCTGTCGGCCATGGAAAGAGCCTCGTCCTGATCATGCGTTACCATTATGGTGGTAATACCAAACTTTTTTTGAAGGGTTTTTATTTCGCGGCGGAGCTTTATGCGGACTTTTGCATCAAGGGCCGAGAGTGGCTCATCAAGCAACAAGAAATCTGGTTCTATAACAATCGCACGAGCAAGTGCAACTCGTTGCTGTTGACCACCTGACAATTGCTGAGGATATTTATTCTTGTGGTCTCCAAGATTGACAGTTTCGATAGCCTGATCAACCTTTGCGGCGATCTCGCCTTTGTTTAATTTTTTCCCAGAAAGACCGTAGGCTACATTTTGCAATACGGTCATATTTGGGAATAGAGCATAGGACTGGAACACAATGCCAAAGTTTCTCTTTGACGGTGGCACTGTAGTCACATCCTTGCCATTAATGATTACGTAACCAGACTCTATGTTTTCCAGCCCAGCAAGGACTCTCAGAAGTGTGCTTTTCCCGCATCCAGAAGGGCCCAAGATACAAACAAACTCGCCTTTTTCAACCTCCAAACTAACATCGCTGAGAACAGTGTGTCTCCCATACCGTTTTGTGATATTTTCAATTTTCAAGTGGCTCATTGTTTGGCCTCCGATTTGCCGTCGTATTTGCCTATCCATTTTTGAAGGATTCTATCCCTATTTTCTGCGGCCCATCTTAGATCGTTATTGGGAATTAGTTGCGAAAAGGGGTCTTGTGCGTACCCTAGTGGGACTAGGCTACCTGTTTTGATGCTGGTAACTGCATAATCTTCTTTCAGGTCATCCATCGCGCGCTTTGAGATAGCCCAATCAAGGAATTGTCTAGCTTCATCTTTGATAGCTTCCTTTTTTATTAGAGCGTTAGCTTCAACATCCCATCCACTTCCCTCCGCCGGAAAAATTACTTCTATGGGGTATCCTTTCTTTTTTTGCGAAACGGCCGCATAACCATAAGATATTCCAATTGCAAATTCACCGGCCCCCACTTTCTTTGCAGGAGCAGAGCCGGAATGCAGATACATTGCGACATTTTCATGAAGCTTGTCCAAATATTCAAAGGCTCTTTCTTCACCCAAAAGTTGAATTAACCCTGATACAGTAAGAAATCCGGCATTGGAAGAACTAGGATTGCTCATGATTATCTGGCCTCTGAATTCAGGCTGTAGCAGGTCTTGAAATGATCTTATCTGTGGCAGGTTCTTTTTTTTAGCTTCTTCGGTATTTACGACAATGGCAGATTCCCAAGCGGCAATACCTACCCAATGGGGCGAAGTAGCAGAATCTTTAAGATGAGGCAATACTTCCTCAACGCCGACAGGAGAGTAGGGTTCAAGCATCTCTTTTTGTTTGAGTATCAGAAGGCTCGAAGCCGCCGTCCCCCAGATAAGATCTGCAGGCGTACTAGTGCCTTCGGCAACTAGCCTTGCTGTAATCACGCCGGTGGAATCCCGCACTATCTTTACATCAATTTTTGGATATTCTTTCTTAAAAGGTTTCAGGTACTTATCGACCTGTTCGTTTTCCAAAGCTGTGTATACTACTATTCCGCTTTTCGCCGCAACTGATTTTTGCCGGCAACCAAAAACAAGCGAAATAATTGCTACCAAAAAAATGGCTAAATTAATGACTTTTATCAATTATCACCTCGTTGCTCAGTATTGCTGAATTCAAGCAAAGCACATGTATGTTTAGTGTAAATTGTTTGTAAATTGCAATTTGCTTCAAGAATATTCAAAAGCAATTATATTCAGTCAACAAAACATTCAATTTAGGTGAAATCCTGAAGTCCCGAAAAAATATATCCAGAATCCTCCGAGAGTATTGTAAAAAATGGAACTGGCGATTTCGACACGTTTAGTCATAGATATATTTTACATCTAGATGGATTTTTAAGAATCCATATTTCCCGATGCTTTTCGAGCATAGATATAAAAACACGGGATTTCGGAATACTACAAAAAATTGCTGAATTTGAGGTATAATTGATATTATCTTCAGACGTTTCTATGCAGTTCTTTTTTCATTGCCACTATTGAGGAAATCCGATGTTTCACATATCAGCAATAACCGCAATTCTATTAGTTTCAGGACTGTTAACTGCCTCTCCTCAGGTTTCTGAAATATCAATCCCTCCCACAGCACAACAGAACAATGATCCTGATCGAATGGCGTGGTGGCGCGATGCTAGGTTTGGAATGTTTATTCACTGGGGACTATATTCTGTTCCAGCAGGCGAATGGGATGGCAAAACTGGATATGGAGAGTGGATACTCAACAGCGCAAAGATTCCAGTAAACCAGTATGAAAATTTTAGAAATCATTTCAATCCGACAAAATTCGATGCCGAAGTATGGGTCAAGATGGCGGTAGACGCTGGCTTTAAATACATTGTGGTCACTACTAAGCACCATGAAGGATTTTGTTTGTTTGATTCAAAACTAACGGATTGGAGTATAGCATCTACACCATTCAAGAGGGACGTAATTAAAGAACTTGCAGATGCATGTAAAAAATACAACATCAAACTTGGTTTTTATCACTCGATCATGGATTGGCACCATCCCGATTATTTGCCACGACGTGCATGGGAAGAACGTTCGGCAGATGGGGCTACTTTTGATAGATACTTAGCGTACTTGAAGGGGCAATTAAAGGAACTACTCACTCAATATGGGCCAATATCAGTGCTTTGGTACGATGGCCAATGGGAATCTACTTGGACGCACGAGATGGGTTTGGATTTGTATGAGTATACCCGTTCTCTTCAACCACAAATTATTGTAAACAATCGAGTAGACAAGGGCGGCGGTTCAATGCAGATGACGGTTGACAGCAGTTATGCGGGCGACTATGGAACACCAGAGCAGGAAGTTCCGCCAATGGGTCTGCCCGGTGTAGACTGGGAAACCTGTATGACAATGAATGACCATTGGGGATATAACAAGGCTGACCAAAACTGGAAGAGCAGTACTGAGCTAATTCATATTCTGATAGATGTAGCAAGCAAAGGCGGAAACCTTTTACTCAACGTAGGGCCTACTGCTCTTGGAGAATTTCCCCCTGCGAGCATAGAAAGACTGGAAGATATTGGCCAATGGATGAAAATCAATGGCGAATCAATCTATGGTACTAAGGCAAGCCCATTTCCAAGCCTTGACTTTGGCCGTTGCACCCAGCGTACCATAAGCGACCGAGTTACTAAGTTGTACTTTCATGTCTTTGAATGGCCTACCGATAACAAGCTAACTATTCCTGGCCTATATAGCAAGGTCAACAGAGCCTATCTTTTATCAAACCCCACAAAGCGGATTCGGGTCACTCGATCCCAGAGACAGCCGGTAGTTGAACTGCCTCCCACTGCTAGAGACCCACATGCCACGGTGGTCGTGGTCGAAATCAACGGTAGTCCTGATATTTCACTGCCACCTTCTATTAAGGCCACCAATCATATTTTTGATAAAGAGTTAGATGTCATTGTCACTGCTGGCAACCCATCCCTGACGCTACACTATTCCCTTGATGGCTCAGAACCTACAATCCACCATCCGATCATTAAACAAAACAAAATTACGATTGACCAAACCAGAACAATCAAAGTCAGGACATTCCGAGGCAAAACTCCTAGCGGCTCAACAAGTGAAGAAACTTTTGTCAAGGTACTCCCCAAGTCTGCACTCAAAGTAGATAATCTTGTCGATGGCGTTAATTGGGACTATTTTGAGGGAGACTTTACGGTATGTGATGATATGATAACGCCCATAGAATCAGGTATGTCTGCTAATTTTAAGCTTCAGCCTGCAAAGCGACCGGAGCATTTTGGTTTTAGGTTCAGCGGATATATTTACGTTCCGGCCACAGGTGTTTTTACCTTTTATACCACTAGCGACGATGGAAGTTGTCTTTGGATCGACGGCGAAAAAATTGTTGATAACGATAAGCTACACGGACCAGATGTAAAAAGCGGTGTGGTTGCCCTAGAAAAGGGCTTACACGCTATCAGGCTTGACTACTTCCAAGGAACAGGAGGGACAGAGTTAAAAGTTCATTGGCAAGGCCCCGATGTACCAAAACAGATGGTTGGTGATAATGACTTATACAGGGAGGTAGTTGCAAAACCCAGTAATACACCTGCTTCCTCTGTTCCACCGTCTCCAACTTAGATTGTGCAAGTATTGCAACATTTTCTGGACATGAGCGCACTGCTACGGATGGGAAGTGGTGCCTGGAGCCGGAATCGAACCAGCGACACATGGATTTTCAGTCCAATGCTCTACCAACTGAGCTATCCAGGCAGAAATAAAGAGATTACCATGTTGAGGCAGTTTTTCAAGTATGAATTATCTTTTTCAAGTCGTAACTGAAATATTGTTATGTGTATCAGTTTCAACAAAAAGAATGTCAAAATATGGTCTGATACGCAAGTTGCACCCAAACTGGAGCAACTTAGTATAAAATATAATTTTGGAAAATCGTATTTCAAGGCTGAAATTTTTTTGGTATTGAAATCACATTGGAGGTAGGGCAGTGCTATGGCTGTAAAGAAAAATATCAAGCAGAAAGAAATCCAGATTCAAAAACCAGCTCAAAGTCTTACGGCGTTTCAGCGTAAGGTTTCTTCTGGGTCTATTGACGATAACCCTTATCTGTTAAAGCGCTTGCTAATAACTGGGGCGGTCGTAATAGCAACTTTGGCACTGATGGTTTTTTGGAACATGTGGCGCAACCACAAAATTGAGCAACATGAAACTGCTCTATCCGCCTTAATTACTGAGGTTGAAGGTCGTCTTTCAAATCCATTGCCCTTCGAAGAAAAGGCACAAAGAATGCGCAATGCACTACCAAGGTTGGAAGAGATTGCTCAAAAGGCTCCGAGCAACCGTAAAGATGTTGCTGAAGGATTACTGTTTGCATGGAAATTGCAGTTGGAGGATCCTAGCGGATCTTTGCCTACCCCTACCGATCCATGGTCTCGCCTACGCTTGGCCCAAAGAAGTATTGCTCTAGGAAACGCTGTTGAAGCCCAAGAAATATTGTCTGTGCTCCACAAAGATGCAAAACCAAATAACGCTTGGTCTCAAATTTATTGGTCTGCTCTATTGCGAGTCAGGCAATTGGAGGGTAATCGCGAACAGGCTCTGAAAGATTTTGCCGAATACCGCAAGATTTTCAAAGGTAAAGCTGATTTGCGGGAAATGGAACAGGTGCTGAATGCCATCTGATACCTGCTGGTAGTTTTATTGTATGCTGGTAACTCCTGTCGCCCCCTATATTTAATACGAGATTTCATACCAAGTTGCACCCAACCGGGAGCAACTTGGTATGACGGCAATGCGAAAGCAGTGCCCGCAAGTTTTTGAAAATACGGGCTTTGCTCGTGTTTGCAAAAACTTTTGCGTTTCGCGTTTAATCCCGATTAAACGCAACCTAGTATTACCTATCGGGTGCTACTTGGTATAAAATGTCCTTAGCACCAAGTCTATTAGTTTAAATGCAACTTGGTTTGACTTCATATTATACTCTATTTGTTGGTCACTTTGTGAAAGGAATACCAGATGAACAAACACATAAAGCGCATTGCCATTTGCACTGGTGGTGGAGATGCTCCAGGACTCAATGCAGTTATTCGTGCAGTTGTTGTGGCGGCTTCGAATCGTGGCTGGGAGTGCTATGGCATCAGAGATGGGTTTAACGGGATTTTTTTCAATGAACGCTACTCTGATGGCGGGGTCTTTCGATTAACAAGGGAGTCAGTGCGGGGCATCACCCACCTAGGTGGCACAATGCTAGGAACAACAAACAGAGGCAACCCATTACATTTTCCCCTGCAAATGCCTGATGGCAGTGTAAAAGAGATCGACCGCTCTGGAGAGATAATTGAGTTCTTCGCCAAAAAAGAAATCGATGCCCTGGTATCAATCGGAGGTGATGGTAGCTTGACAATCGCGGCGGCATTATGCGAAAAGGGCCTTCGCGTGGTAGGTGTTCCAAAGACAATTGATAACGACCTAGACAAAACAGAAACAACATTCGGCTTTGACACTGCTGTATCGTTTGCTACAGAGAGTTTAGATCGATTGCATAGCACAGCAGAAAGCCATCAGCGAGTTATGGTAGTAGAGGTGATGGGGCGATATGCTGGCTGGATTGCACTGCATGCTGGAATCAGTGGAGGGGCACATGCCATCCTGATTCCAGAAATTCCCTTCGACATCAAAAAGGTTGCAGAGAAAGTAATCAGGCGTGAAAACGAAGGACGGCAATACTCCCTCGTGGTTGTTGCCGAAGGTGCCAAACCCATGGGCGGTGATTTGGCTGTCGTAGAAGCCGCAGAGATCGGCCATGCTGAACGTTTAGGTGGTGTTGGGGAAATGGTTGCAAGGAAGCTCCATGAGTTGACTGGCAAGGATGCCCGCGTAGTAGTTTTAGGCCACTTACTACGGGGAGGTAGCCCAACTACATTTGACCGTCTTGCCGCCTTGAGGTTCGGTGCGGCGGCGGTTCGCGCATTGGATGAAGGGCAATCTGGCGTTATGGTTGCGCTGGCTCACCCGAATGTAAATTATGTCCCACTCCTTGAAGTAGCTGGGCGAATGAGGGGCGTACCTCTTGATTGCGATATAGTGCGAACAGGGCGAGACGTTGGAATTTGCTTTGGAGATTAGTGCATATTTTTTTCTGGACTAATAATTCAGTTTGCCATTGCTGGAAACTATCCCTTTGGACGAATAAAGCATGAACAGAGGGAAATATTGGTTTCCACCTATAGCACTTTTGGCTGTGGCAATGTCCTTGGACATATACAGACACAACCATGGTGTTTGTCCACCTTATCCTTTGTATCAATGGCTGTTAGCCCCGTTACTGTATTCGATGGTTTCATTATCTACGGACTATCTCTGGAGAGCATATAGCAATAGTTTGCCAGTCTATAAGAGGCATTTTGGGATTCTTGGAATATTATTACTGGTTATTTCTATTAAAGATTGGTATGTTTGGCAAACAGTAGATTTGGCCTATACATGGTGCGGGTGTGTAGTCGGGTCTGTTGTTGGCCTATGTCTTAGTGGTCTTCCAATGGTATTCGGAAGTCGCTCCCCTTCGCTTGGCTGGAAAAGGGGAACAAATAAACGACCTGGTGGTGCACGTCCTTTGATAGTTGTCGCCGATCCACACTGGAGCAATGAATTAACAGGGTTGCAAGAAGCCACTTTTGTAATGCCTAAGGCTGACTGGCTATTTTTGGGTGACGTTTTTGATGTTTGGGTCGGGATAAAGGGGTTTGAAACGGATGCTCAGAGAAATTTTATTTGGTGGGTATCTGAACGGAGAAGAACGGGGTGCTGGGTTGGCCTGTGGCTAGGAAATCGAGAATATTTTATGGATAGCCTAGCAGAAAAATTTGATTATATTGGGGAGGGGACTCAGGGATATCTTCAAGGCGAGTCCCTTGTCTTTGAGCATGGAGACTGGATAAATACAAAGGACAAATGGTATCGCTTATGGAATTTTTGTAGCCGGAGCACACCCGTGTGGCTATTCGCAAACCTTCTTCCAACATTTATTGGGACATGGTTGTCCACTGTTTTAGAGCGAAAACTTAAAACGACAAATAGAGAATATAAAGTAAATTTTCCTACACAGGATTTTCAGAGTGCCGTAGATAGCAGTGATGGAGATGTGTTTATTGTAGGTCACTTCCATATCCATCAAAAACTTGGAAAGGGTTTGTCAATCCCTTGGGCAAACGATGGCCATTTTCTAATTTGGCAAGATGGGAAATTCAAATTTTATGATTTCAATCCGAATAAAAACAAGTGAATCCATTCCAATCAGGGCTTTTTCCGGCATTTCAAGTGGTATTGTAACGGCAAAGTGCAATACACTATCCAATACCCAGCTCAACCGCTATCTCTCTAGTAATATTCCTTGGCCCTTGGTCAGTTAGTAGCACGTTGTCTTCGATGCGAATTCCTCCGAGAGGCATCAATTCGTCAATCAGTTTCCATTCAAACAAGCTAGAATCAGCCCCTTCCCTATGTGGCTTGAGTAGCATGGGGATGAAATAAAGACCAGGCTCGATTGTAACAAGGTGGCCGACTTCCAAAGTCCTTGTGTTTCGCAGGGCTGGGTGGGCTTCAGGAGGGGGCTGGGGTGTTCCATCAGGTGAGGCCAGTTTACCGCCGACATCATGTATTTGGATGCCCAGGTGATGCCCCAAGCCATGAGGGAAAAATGGTTTTGTCAGTCCTTTTTTTACTGCTTCTTCTGGGTCAGCTCTTAATATTCCCGCTTGGCACAAAAGGGTTCCAATTTTTAAGTGGGCAGTGTGGTGAAGCTCTCCAAAGGGAAGTCCCTTTCTGACCGCACTAGCCAACTCGCGCTCCAGTTTTTCCATTCCTGCAAGCAGGTATTTAAAGCGGTAATCACATGTAGGAGATACAAATGTGCGAGTGATGTCGGATGCATACCCTCTTACGTTGGCACCACAATCCAACACCAAAGTTTTTCCGTTTCGCAAAGTTTGCTTATTTTCATAGTGCAAGGTCGCGCCTTTTTCATTCATGGCAACGATACTACTAAAGGCAACTTCATGGTCGAGGCATCCAATGCTCTGTACATACGCATGGTGAATTTCAAGTTCGGATGCACCATTCAGGAAAGCTACTCGTCCTGCTTCATGTGCCTTAATACCTAGTGCAGATGCTTCTTCTATACATTTGATTTCGTAGGCATTTTTATAGGCTCGATCCCAGTCCAGCCTTGCAGTAATGTCTGCAGGGTTAATTTCAAACCCTGCTTTTTCGGCCATGCCAATTTCGTTTCCGATATAAGCTATACGACCTGTTAGTTTAAGAGCCTCCCAGCCGGCATCAATAGTAGTTACCTCTTGAATCTCGAAAGCATCTGCCCAAAATGGATTTCCAAGTGGGGTTTGTTCGTACCAGTAGTCATCGGGGGCATAGCGTGTTAGTTTTGGTTTGTTGCCGGGTTTAACGACAAGCAGGTGATGTGCCCCGGACATAGGTGTCCAATGTGAAAAATGTGGAGTTCTGCGAAAGGGTGCATCCTGGTCGTCAGAAAAATGTGTATAGACACAGCCAGAACTGATTACTAGCCCGTCATATCCTGTTGCCTGAAGAGCAGATTCTGCGGCTCGTTGGCGGATGTTGATGTGCTCCTGAAATAGGGTGGCAAGTTCCATGTTTATTCTCCTTATGAGCTTTCATTATATATTTCAACTCGATTACGCCCATTTTCTTTTGCTTGATACAGGGCTAAATCGGCATGTTTTATCACTTCTTCAGTATTATGAGCTAAATTCTTCCTCACCGTGACACCTGCGCTTACTGTGATAGGGATTCTTGTGTCTTCGTAGAAAAATTCCATGTTTTCAACTTTTTTACATATACGTGTCGCCAGATTTGCAAGACCCTCCAGCCCAAGATTTTTTACTAGTATTATGAACTCTTCGCCTCCAAACCTTGCAAAAAGGTCATTTTCGCGCAGTGCACTACCGGCAGTAATAGTTGTCAATTTCAAGGCCTCATCTCCAGCATCATGTCCAAAAGTATCATTTACCTTTTTGAAGTGATCAATATCAAACATAATGATACCAATATTTGTAGAGATATCGGATTGGGAATTAAATTCAAAATCAGCGCACTGCATGAAATATCGCCTATTGTAAATACCTGTCAGGGCATCGCTAAATGCCATCTTTTCGGCAACGTCTAACTTTGCGGTCTTATCTTTGAGCTCTCTTAAGTCGCGTGCATAGGCAATTACATCTTTATTGCCACCTTCACTAAAATTAGTAGGCACAAGCGTTAGCTCAACTGGGATAAGTTCACCATTTAGTTTTTGGTGCATCCATTCGATGACACATCGTCCTTTTTTTATGGCAGTGGAAATCACTTCAAAAGCCTTTTCCCTGGAGGACGCTCCATCTGGTTGAAATTCAGGTGATAACTCGAAAAAGCGACTAATTAACTCTTTTTTTGTTGATATTTCGAATAATCTCAAGGTTTCCAAATTGCAATCTATAAAATTAAAATGTTCATCCCAAAAAAAACTGCCAAATGGCGCAGAATCCAACATCATTCTGGAGCGTTTATCAACTTCTTTTAGCTTGGTAATTACTACCTGAATAATCCAGCCTAAAATTGATACCAACAGCAGTGCCCCAAAAACGCAAATAATCATAAACTTCTTTTCTCGCTTATATAGTTCTTCGAGAGACGCGGAAACTCCAAAAGCGGCAACCAGTTCGTTTTTACCGTAATTTAGCGAAATTCCAGAGGAGACATGGCATGATACACAGTCGTCTTTATTGCGTCCGGGGACAAACGCATAAGCGAATCTGTTGTTGCTGGCAAGTTTTAATTCTTTGGTAACAACTAGTAGCGATGGATCATTGAAAAAATCATTGAAAATAGCTTTGGCAATTTCTTTTTCTTTTAGGCTATCAATTACTCCATTTTCCTCCGGTTCGTTTCCAAATTCGTAAATGTCAAAATCGCCGGTGTTAGGGTTTAGGGTTATGCGGTGAAACGTCATCAAGTTGTTCTTGCATAGATCCGCTGTGGTTTGGTGATCCGTTTCACTTGCTATGATTGCAATGTCCTGCAAGTGTGCGCCAAACGCCTTTTGAGCTTCACTGTTAAAAAAGCGAACAATGAACCATGCGGCCAAACAATGACACAAAGCCAGCACCACTCCTACATACACAAGCAATTTTGCTGTGATAGGTACTTTTTGCATGGCGAACAAGTCCGGTAAAAAACTTTCAAGAAAAAATTCAGTATAGTCAAATTAGGTTTTGATTTCTACTTAAACTATAGTTAGGGAAGGGAGAAAACCAAGTGGGATGCCAAGGAGATATTTTTGTTCTTTCTGCTCCATCAGGGACTGGTAAATCCACCCTGATAAAAAGGCTGTTTGATGAGCTAAGAGGTATATCATTTTCCGTTTCCTTTACCACTAGAAATCAAAGGGAGGGGGAGATTGATGGGAAAGATTATTTTTTCATCGACGATGCTTCTTTTGACAAAATGCTTGCCGAAAATGACTTTGTCGAATGGGTGCAAGTCTATCAACACCGCTATGGAACAGCTAGAACTTGGATACAGGAAAAAATTAACGGCGGAGAAGATGTCTTACTTGATCTTGAAACAATTGGTGCCAGAAAAATCAAAGAAATATTTCCCAAAGCAATTCTAATTTTTTTATTGCCACCTTCCGCACAATCGTTATCGGATAGACTTAGAGGGCGTGGAAAGGATGCAGAAGAGCAAATATCCATTCGCCTAAAGGCCGCAAAACAAGAAATTGAATATTGGGACAGCTACAACCATTTTATTCTGAATGATGATTTAGAATCTGCATACAATGAGTTTAGATCTGTGTTTATTGCTACCAGAACAACGAAGAAGCGTATGGCAGGTGTTATTCAAAATGTGCTTGATACCTTTTGATTTGTGTCCGACAATTACCTTTTATGTGGACTTTTTATGACAAAGTGGCTTTCTCGAAACTGGCTCTGGATAGTGATTCTATGCACAATAGCTGTTTATGCTCCGTTGGTTGGCAATAGTCAGGATGAAAGAGCCAAAAGGAAAGGGCTTGATGCACTTACCGAAATTATGGAGCTTATCCAAAAGCAAACTATTGATCCCCCAAACCCAAAACAGGTGGCCTTCGCGTCTATCCAAGGGATGCTCCATACACTAGACCCACATTCAAACTTTATGGACGAGCAGGAATTCCGTAACATGCGTAATGACCAAAAGGGAGCTTTCTTTGGGATTGGTTCAATGATTCAAAGTCAGCCTGATGGTGTAGTAATTATAAGTACTACACCGGGTGGACCAGCAGAAAAAGCTGGATTGCGGGCGGGAGACTATTTTCGAGAGATCGATGGAAAAAGCACAGAAGGCATGAGCAGTAATCAAGTTATGCGACGACTCCGCGGTGATAAAGGGACAACAGTTGTCCTGACTATGGAACGCCCTGGAGTTGAACAAACATTCAATGTACCAATTACTCGCGCCGAAATACCCAGCAGTAGCGTAAACTACTCCTTTATGCTAACAAAAGACATTGGCTTTATAAGAATTCGTGAATTTGGTGAAACCACATCTGAGGAATTTGCCAGGTCGATCAACGAATTAAAAAATCAGGGTCTTCGCGCATTAATATTAGATCTTCGCTATAATCCTGGAGGAATACTAGAATCTGCCGTTGGCATTTCAAATCAGCTATTAGGTCCAAACGAACTTGTCTTGACGCAGAAGGGCAAAGAGGGAAGAGACCCTATTGTTTACCGCACTGACTCAGAACCTAGAAAAAACATTAATACCTTTCCTGTTGTTGTGTTGATAAACAGGGGCTCAGCTTCAGCTTCAGAAATCGTTGCAGGTGCTATACAGGATCATGATCGGGGGCTTTTGGTTGGAGAAACTAGTTGGGGAAAGGGGCTGGTACAGCATGTCATGGCTATTAACCGTACACGTGGACTGAGTTTGACTGTTGCTCGATATTACACACCTTCAGGGAGATGTATTCAGAGAGACTATCAGCATGGTCTGGATGATTATTATATTGTTGATGATGACGATGAAACTGAAAACATAAATTCAGCAAGGCAAGAATTTACCACATCCCTTGGGCGTGTGGTTCATGGCGGTGGCGGGATCCGTCCTGACTATATCGTAAAACCAAAGCTATACAACATTCTTGCACTCAGGCTTTTGACAATAAATGGAGCCTACTTTAAATTTGCTAATGCAGAAAAATACGCTGGACGAGTAATCAAACAAGGCCAAGAAGTTGATGATCCCACTTTGCAAAAATTTAAGACTTGGCTTGGAGCGCAAAAAATCAACATTTCTGATAGCGAATGGGAAACCGCTAAAAGCGACATAAAAGAACGCCTCACAATTGACATGCAAACCGTTGGCCATGACGTTGATACATCATTTAAATATGAGTGTTTAATTGACCCCCAAGTCCAAAAGGCCATAGAGCTACTGCCAGAGGCAGAGAAGCTATACAAAAGGAAGTTGGCTTTGAAAAGCAATTGATTCTGCACAGAATTTAATACTATAGTCGTTACTTATTCTAGCTACTCGATACTGGCTACTACAATGTGCAATCCCCTGGTTGCACGTTGGTATCAATACAGCGGGGCATCCTTTTGCCAGACAAAATGTATGGCTAAGGCAGTTGCAATATGGATGACGGGGATAGCTACCCATGCTGGAGAAAATGATCCTAGTTCCAATAAAACTACGTTATATAACCAAGGAATATATGGAGCCATTGAATAGGTTGGCTCATAGGCTATAGGTAGCATACACCCGATAGAACCTACCATTATAGGAACAGTGGCACCTGAAAATCTTGCGGCAAAAAAATTCAAAATAGATACGATGATCATCCCATGGGCAATGGAGACGATAGAATGTTGAAAACTTTGTATCCAAAATGGTGCAGAATTTAGGCTTAATCCAAGTGGAGGATTATAAAATTTAACAAAAAGCGAAATGGCTACAACCAGCGCAAAGAGTAGCAATGTAGTGAAAGTGATATAACACCAAGCGTAAACTTGTTTTGCCATCGCCTGTGTGGTGCCAGAAATTGGCTGGGCGTTTATATGCTTCCATAGCCCTTGGGTATGTTCTGTTTGATAATTCAAGATGGCGAAAAAAATGCAGTAAACCGGGAGAACAAAGAATACCCAAAACCGAAAACATAATTTTGAAAAACTTAATATCGGGTCATACTCTATACCCATATTTTGAATATACTCAATAGCTCTCTCTGTATGTATAAAATCCCTGAAAAATATTGCTGTGGGGATAAGTATGGGTATTATGGCAAAAACAATTGGGCTAAGACGCAAAAACGTCCGCCTCCCCTTGATCCATTCTGCCAGTATCGCATGTTTGAAACTATCAATCTGCTTGTTCATTTAGCTCCACCTTGGCTAGACGAATATCCTAATACAGTGGCTTTTTCTTTTGTATGAATATGTTAACCCACAACAACAATGCTACCTGAGCAATTGGGACAACTATCCACCAGAATTCTATAGAAGGTTTGATGCCAGTCCTGGCTTCCATAATTACTGGGAAAAGCAAAAATTTTCCTACTGTCCATGGAATAAAAGGGGCACCCTTACTGTTTGCGTCGGCAAATATTGGAAGCAAGGTTCCAAAAAATCCAACCAAAGCAGGAAGGCTGAAACCAGCGACCCTTGCGGCTAACACGTTGAGGAGTGTCAATATGACAATTCCGCTTATAGATGAAAGTATGCTGTAGAGAAAAGCTTTTCGCCAAAAATTAAAATCTGTGAAACCAACGGTAATATCGGGGAAAAAGCTTGCGACGACCAATACTAGAATGGCAAGTGCCAAAATGGCTATTGTTGTAGCAAATAAATAACACCATCCATAAAAATGCTTCACTAACGTCTGTATAGCACCGGAAACTGGCTGGACATTGACATGCTTCCACAGCCCCTGCCCATGCTCAGTAGAAAAATTGAGGATTGCAACTAGGATAGAATACATTGGCATCATAAAAAATAGCCATATCACAAAATAAAAATCGAGACAATTGATGCCAGTATTGCCTGACTTCCCGTCAGTGATGACTTTCCAGGCGATTGGCAATAGAATAATTACAGTAGCAAAAGAAACTACCAGCGGGCTAAATCGCAAAAAGGTGCGCCGACCTTTGAGCCATTCAGCCTTGATAGCGTGGCAGAAACTATTGAATTGCCCACTCATGCTTTCACCTTTAGAAAATTTATTTTATTGGCCTTTTTAATATAACTTGCGACTCTGTCATCATTGGGTTTCTCAGTGTGAATCTCCCATAAGGGAGAGATAGAGGTCTTCCAGAGTTGTTTCCTGGCATGTAAACTCCAGCAAGTCTTGTCCCCCCTGAACTAGCAATTTGGATATTTCTGACATCTTCTCAGGGGGGCTATCCAGCAATAGCACATCTTTGTCGCTAGTAACGTTAAAGCCATTGGACTGCAAAAATGCCTTGGTACCTGCATTATCAGATGTTCTTACGCGAATTTTGTGAGAACTTTCACCCTTTAGTTGCTCCAAAGTGCCAGAAAACTTTATCTTCCCTTCTTTCAACAACACAACTTTTTGCGCTATCTGGGCGACTTCGTTTAGTATGTGGCTAGAAAAAAGAATACTCAATTTCCTTGTTACAGGGGCGTTTACCGCCCATTCTCTAAACCAGCGTATACCAACTGGATCGAGGCCATTGGCAGGTTCGTCCAGAATCAACAATTCAGGTTCACCAATAAGTGCCTGTGCCAGGGCCAAGCGTTGTCGCATTCCTAATGAGTATTTGGAGGCGGGTAACTTACCAACATCGCCGAGACCAACCTCATCGATCAGCTCCCTGATTGCCTTGTTGTCTGGCTGTTTTTCCTTCAGATGCGATGTCACCTGAATATTTTCCAAGGCCGAAAGGTGGCCATATAAAGATGGAGTTTCGATGGTTGCCCCAATCTTAGATAGGCTATTGATGTTTCCGGGCGTATTTCCAAATACTTCCACATCTCCTGCCCTCTGCTTTAGTAGCCCCAATAAGAGCCTAAAAAAAGTGGTCTTCCCTGATCCATTTGGCCCAAGAATAGCCGATATTTCAGCAGGAGCCATTTCAAAATTAAAGCCGTCCAGAGCAATTTTGGCACCGTAGCAGACCCGTATGTTTTTTGCAATGATGAGCATTTATCACACTCCCATGACCATATTAACAGAGGTACTAAAAAAATTTGCCGAACTCGCGAAAAAACCCAGATGCCACCGTTTGTTTTTTCGATGAAGGACGCTTTGGGAATCAGCCATACTTTGGGAAATTTATGGGCAACGAAATGCCTATTTCTCATGGTAAAGGTAAGGATAGCCTACGAAAAATTCTACACATACAGTGATGTGTGCCCCCTCCACAGGTGAGAACTTCACGCTTTTCCTCGTATGCAAACATCGGCATGATGAATATACTCCTGGAGGGGCATGGGGCACGACTAGAAGGTCGCCAGCGCACTGAGTTAGCACCCAGCTACAACGCAAAATCATCGAGGCCTTCTGTCTCAGAATTGAAACATAGTCTATTATTTTAGGAATTTGGGTTGGCATCCAAAAGGTTCTAACGTTGCTTAATGCCATCCAAAACCATCTGAGTATAGATATAAGCACATACTTCTGCATCAGCAATAGCGCGGTGTGCCTGCTGATTGTCAAAATTATAATAACTGGCAACAAAGGCTAGTTTTCTACTTTTTATCGGGAGTGCTTTGGCCATTTTTACGGTACATAAAAACTTTGGCAAGGCGTAATCGATCCCGTGCTTCAACAAATTTTTTTCCAACATCCCTTTGTCGAAGGATGCACAGTGAGCCACTAAATATGCAGGGGATTTTTGATCTATCCATTCTATAAAATTTTGGAAGGTTTCAAAGGGTGGATGGCCATGCCTTTGTAGCATAGTGCTTGTTATCCCATGAATATTCGTAGCCCACGGGGAAACCCGATAGCCTTGGTACGGAAAGATTAATTGGCAGAAAAAATCTAGTTCCACGTCACCATCCCTTGTAGCAGGAGGGGTCACTGATATTGCTCCCAGCTCAATAATATCGGCATCCTTAAATCCGCTAGTCTCTGTGTCTACAAATATTAGTGCGCCATGAAGTTGTTTTTTTTTGTAGAGCTGATTGAACTCAGGTTGCAGACGTTTACAAATATCTGGCCAGAGAGTGAGAGCGTCGATCATGTTGCCATTTCCAATAAATATTAGATTAATTGTCGCGTGGTTTTTCAAGTCACTGCACACCTTGCTGTTGCGACAATAAATCATCTAGCCATAATTCATTAACAATTTGTGTTCCATGTTTTTTCGCAGATTCTATCTTGTTTAAGCCTGGTGCTTCTCCGACTAATAAACACGATGTCTTTTTAGTAACGGAGCCAACAATTTTAGCTCCTAACGATTCAAGTAATTTTGAAGACTGCGCTCTGCTATATTTTGAAAGTGTGCCGGTTATTACCATGGTTTTCCCAGCCAAAACCAAGTTTTGTGTGTATTCTGATGTGTCTGCAAACCTAATCAATTTCATATATTCAGGTAGTGATAGATTTGTTTGGCAGAATCTCAACAATCTTTCGGCAACTTTGCTGTCAACGCCCATTTTGGTTCGCTGAATTTCAAAATCGCTCTGGTTTGATGCTAGTATCCATAGCTTTTCTGGAGTCGAATAATCAGATGTTATTTTTTCTAATGTGGTTTCAACAAGACCAGCAATGGACAATTTTTTTATCCACTTTAATAAATCGAACTTGTATGGTAGCGAAGTAAATTCATTACTTGGCAGGATGCCCCAATTATCTAATATTATAGGCAAATCATTATTTTCATTTATGAATGTCCGTAGTGATTCTTCAGTTGCTTCACCAATATCCTCTAACGACCGTATGGCATATTTACATTGACCAACCTTCCACAAGACATGTATGTTGACAAATGCCTTCGCTAATGATTGACTTTCTACAGCTCCGATATTTGGAATACCCAAAGCATGTATCCATTGCCAAAATGGTTTTGTTTTGCTGTTGATCAATGCATCCATCAAATTGTTTGCAGAAATTTCTGCCATCCCCTCAAGGCTAATAATAAAATTTAGGCCATCTGCTTTGTTTTCAGTTATTTTATAAATATCCCAAGGATTATTGATTTGTCTTGTATTGATGAATTGATCGATTATGGCTTCCCCGAATCCTTCTATATTTAGGGCATTTCTTGATGCAAAATGATACAACCTAGATTTTAGTACACCGAAACAAACAGTATTTATGCAATAGATATTAGTTAGCACATCAGAGTTTTTTTCCTGTTTAATAAGTTTCGCTTTACATATTGGACAATTTCCTAATCGATTGATGTTAGATACTTCACAAGTTTGATTTGAACAATAATATCGCCGAACTGCACCAGACAGCTTGTTGATTATCTTATTTTCACAACAAGGACAGGTGGACATGCTAGAAAAATCTGATAGCTTGCATAGACTATCAGAACATCCAACTCTCCGCA
>WRHW01000042.1 GCA_009783055.1 Holophagaceae bacterium | reverse complement strand
TTGCAGTGGACACGCAAGCAGTTCAACTACAAAAAGTTGAACCGATATAGTTATACAATTTGGGAATTTGGGTTGCCGGGGCGCAGAATGGCGGTACGAATGCACTGCGCCGCCCTAATACTAGGTTACGTTCAAATGGCTTTGAACGCGAAACGCCAAAGTTTTTGAAAACACGAGCAAAGCCCGTAATCTCTCGGAATCCTTCGCTATGCTCGGATGTCCGAGGCAGTCACGCCAGCTACATTGGTTTAGGTGGCTTTTATGCTCGCTTTGCAATTTCATTCCAACATCACGTTCATTCTGCGGGCACCGCATTCGCGTCCCCCTCATACCAAGGTGCGATCTGTTGATCGCAACTTGGTATGAATCGAATAAAAACGGCTTCGCCTACACCATGCCTGCAACACTAACCCCTTTTTATTCAAACAATACCTTACATTCCGCTGTCTGCTACCTATGTGGTAGAAAAGCCATGTAGCACTAATCCCCCTTCTTTCTACCTTCGGTGTCTTGCAAAACCGGTAGTTTTGCAAGAGGCTCTAAAATTAATGTACATCATCTTTCTGTGTCCGATGCACTGTACCATGCGGATGTTCGGTAGGCGAATAGATGGAATACAGCTTCAGCGGCACGTCACCTGTATTGATAATGTTATGCCATTTGCCTGCGGGAACGAATATAGCAAAATCTTTTCCTGCCGTTTTAGTAAATGTGAGCGAATCTTCGGTGTCGCCCATTAATACTTTGGCTGTCCCCTCTTCAATGCGCAAAAACTGGTCGGTATCAGGGTGTTGTTCCAAGCCTACATCACCGCCTACTGGAATGGTCATCAGCGTTGCTTGAAGATATTTTCCAGTCCACAGTGTCGTTCTGAAATTGCTGTTCGACAATGTATAGGCTTCGATATTCAGTACTGTTGGTTCCGCGCCATAATCTTTCAGCGTAACGTCAATACTCTCGCTTGGAGCCTTATCGCAAGCCATGGCACCCAATCCAATGAGCAACAACCCTGCACAAAGAGAAAACCATTCATTTTTCATTGTTATTGACATTTTGATTTCCATCCTATCTATAATCATCAACTTTCGACCAGTACACATGGTGCTGATTTTTCATTTTCGGAACCAGTGCACAACTGAAACGGAACTTTATTTTACTACAGAATTTCAGTGTATAGCTTTTTTTGATCGGAATTAGAATTTATGCAATACTAATAGCGTTTGCTGTAGCTAATCGGAAGTATGTGTATGTGTAACTGTATGCTGATGGCCATTTTTTCAAAATAGGACTATTCTTTTCCTTTGCTCCGGCGACTATCTGGAATTGTATATCCCTGTTCCTTATATTCATTGATTTTATTTCGGACAGTTCGCAATGCAATATTGAGTTGTTGAGCGCAATGTGTACGGTTGCCGCCAACCGCAGACAGTGTAGATAATAGCCAAAACCGCTCTACGTCAGGTAGTGCCAGCCCTAGCGGAAGGGTGACAGGAGTACCAAGCATGGCATCCAATAGCGGTTTTGTGTGATCTATTACTTGGGGTGCATATCTGATCGAATCGAAAGCAGGAGAGGTAGCCTCTTGGTATTGAATGTCGCCCTCGGAGCCTTTTTGCGAGCCTGAAAACCGCTCTGCTAGGCGATCAACGGCTGGCACGGCTGTTTTAGCTACATCAGTAGTGGAAATAGAATCTTTTGGTATTGCATTAATAGTTTCTGCTCCAAGTAGCCAGTCCAGATCACCTGCTACGAGGGCGGTTCCGTTATTGAGGACAACGCACCGTTGTATTGTATTTTCTAACTCACGGATGTTACCTGGCCATGGATGTAGTTCTAGCGCAGAAAAAAAGCTGGGCGATAGCGCAGGTGCGGGACGACCATTTTCATGGCTATATCGTTCTGCGAAGTGGGCGGCCAAGAGATGTAGATCTCCTTTGCGCTCTCGCAGAGGTGGGAGTCGGAGGGGGATTACATTCAGGCGATAAAATAGGTCTTCCCTAAACCTTCCTTCTTTAACTTCCTGTGCCAAGTCTCTATTAGTTAATGCAATGATGCGTACGTCTATGTTGATGGGCTTTGAACCCCCAAGGCGGTCGATTACTCGTTCTTGAATGGCTCTCAATAATTTGCCCTGCAGAGCAAGGGGCAATTCGCCAATTTCATCGAGAACAATTGTTCCGCCTTCAGCCTGCTCGAAGCGACCAGTCTTAGATGTCGTCGCTCCTGTAAAAGCACCGCGCTCGTAGCCAAAAAGCTCCGATTCCAAAAGATTTTCTGGGATGGCGGCGCAGTTGATAGCTACAAATGGACCCTTTCGGCGAGGGCTGGCTGTATGAATCAACTTGGCAAATAGCTCTTTTCCTGTCCCGCTTTCTGCCTGTATCAAAATAGTTGCCCTGCTGTCTGCCGCCCTTCTAGCAAGTATAAGAGTTTCGGCTAAAGCGGTGTCTTGGGTGAGAATAACGGGTGCTTCTTCAGCTTCTTCTGCATGTAACTTATTGTCAGCTCTAATCGATTTTTTTACTGCCGTCACTAACTCCCCAGGGCTAAATGGCTTTGACAAAAAATCAAAAGCTCCCAGACGCATAGCTTCTCTAGCCGTGTCTAAACTACCAAAGGCAGTAACCAGGAGAACAGGCAGTGTTGGATCAAGCCCTTTTAGGCGAGCAGTCAACTGTAACCCATCGATTCCTGTCATGCGAAGATCCGTGACTACTGCATCAAAGGCACCCGGCCTAGTCATCTGAAGAGCATCTTCACCACTCCTTGCCTGTTCGCAAACAAATCCTGCGCGCTTTAGGCTTAGAGCCATGCCCTCCCTCATTCCGGGGTCGTCATCAACAATTAGGATTCTTTGGGGTTTGGCCATGCGGGTTCCATTTCTGAAGTTAGTTTTGATTACCACCGCTATTAAGATTATGCCTTATTTTTGCCATACGTTTTAGGCCAGATGAAATAGGTAGTTCTCCTCGGAGGGGATCGCCGTGGCGTTTTATCAACAAATACAATTGTCTACGGCAAATACCGAGACGTTTTGCCGCCTCTGCCCTGTTTCCATAACTGCGCTTTAATGCTCTGTGGAGAAGGGTTCGTTCCAGAATGTGCAAATTTGATGCGATATCCTCTGTATCTAACAATTGTGGATTATGGTTCCCTAAAGATGGCTCTGGGAGCTGTCCTAACAACTGCCACCTTATGAGGCGGTTTCGTAATTCCTTCAGATTGCCACGACAAGGCAAACTAAAAAGGGCGGGTGGAAAGGGCGGATCGATCCCTTCCTGACTTGCCAGATATTCTAAGCAATTTGGCAGGGCAGATGGGTCTTCGTCCATGTCCCAGAGCCGCAGTTCTAAAAAATCCAGATAAAATTTTGCCCCAATACTATCAATAGATTGCTTTGATGCTACAACGCCTCTGGGATTATCGTTTAACCAACTAAGCAAACCATCTAAAAAATTAAATTCAATTACGACTGAATTTCGTTGCCTTGCTATCCACTGGGCTATTGTTGAAACACCACTACCGTGTTGGCCAAAAACCCATATTGGGCCTGTGTGGGCAACAAGCAACGGCAAACCACTCACCCACTGTTTTGCGCCAGGTAAGTGGTCGAAGGGTATCATTTTTCTTCAACAGCAAAGAGTAGCAAAAAGGGATTAGTTTTCCAATGCCTTTTTGCGTGCTTCAACTATTTTTTCAGCTTCGCGGCCTTCGAGTTCTTGTAAGTGGTTAAACTCCCAAGTAAAGAAACCGACACCCATAGTTTGTGACCTGATTTCAATAATTAGATCGTTCATTTCACTTTGAGGAAGGTAGGCATCTACTACATCCCAGTTTGGCCAATCTGGCTTGGCATCAAAACCTAAAATCTGGCCAGCGCGATGCCCAGTGACAAGTCTCTGCGCCTTGCTAGTATGTTCGTTGGGGATACTTATCTGAACCTTGAGGATTGGTTCGAGCAATACCGGAGAGCATTTTAGCAATCCTTCTTGCATTCCAATCCTGGCGGCAGTTTTGAAGGCCATGTCAGAAGAGTCAACATCGTGGTAACTGCCAAAAAATAATTCAACTGAAATATCTACAACTGGGAAGCCAAGGGGGCCTTGTTTACAGTAGTCGCGCATACCTTCTTCAACTGCGGGTATGTAGTTGCGGGGAACAACTCCGCCAACGATTGAATCTATAAAGATTATGCCATCCCCTCGAGGCATTGGCTTGATGCGGAACTTGACATCGCCATATTGACCATGTCCACCAGATTGCCGCTTGTGCTTGCCCTGTTGCTCGCAATTCTTCTTGATGGTCTCACGGTAAGGCACTAGTGGCTTTTCATAAGCCACCTCTACGTTATACTTGCTCTTTAGACGATTGACTGCGCTCTTGAGGTGAATCTCACCCATTCCCCAAAGCACGCGCTCTTGTGTTTCCAAGTTTTGTTCAAGGCGATAGCTCAAGTCTTCTTCAAGAAGTTTTCCGACTGCCGCGGACAATTTAACTTCTTCACCGCTTTTTGCGGCCCTTAGACTAAATGGTAGCACCGGCTGGGGTGGCTCAGGGAAGGGTATCGCCACAACATCAGAAGCACTGCTAAGGCCATCACCTGTTTTGATTGGCTCCATCCTTCCCAGTGCAACTATTTCGCCAGGGACACCTTTGGAAATTTTTTCCTGCTTAGAGCCAAATAGTTTATTTAGGCCAGAAACTCGTACACCTGCCAAAGTACTACTATCTGCCAATTCTCCCTTCCAAATTCGGACATAGTTTTGTTTCCCGATGTGTTGGGCATGAACCGTTTTCCATACTTGTGCCAGAAGGTCGCCCTTGGGTTCGATGTTATTTCTCTTCATAGTCTCTGAAAACTCTGGGGCTTCATGCCTCAATACCTTAAGCAGACGCAGTAGACCGCCATTCTTTTCACCAGTACCAAATAAGACAGGAACAATTTCGCCATCCCTAAAACCCTTTGCGAGAGTTGCATATACTTCATCTAGCGAAGGTATTTCTTCTGCCAGTAATTTTTCCATCAGTACATCGTCTAGACCACAAACCGCCTCCATCATTTCCTGTCTGCTGACGACGACATCTTCTTTGATTGCACCGGGAATTTCTACAAGTACATCGTTATTAGTACTGGGGCTATAGTGGAAGGCGCGCTCTAATGCTAAGTCAACATACCCTTTTAAGGTATCGCCTTCGGTGATGGGGTACATACGTTGCACCAATGGCTTGCCCGACCATGCGGCAAGTGCATCCACTGTGGCTTTTAAGTTCGCCGAAGCATCAGGGGCATCCATCTTGTTTACAAAAATGACTCTGGGAATCTTTTTTGCTTCCAGCGCGCGCAGAATGGGGGCCGCCATCATTGACCGGTTTGGATCTGCTTCTACAACTATTACTGCGGCATCTGCAACAACCAATGGGCCGGCATATTCTTGTTGAAATTCAACTGAGCCTGGACAATCAATGAATGTCCAACTCTCGCCCTCAAAGTTTGTAGTCGCAACATTTGCCTCAATACCCATCTGACGCTCGCGGGCTTCGGGGGAAAAGTCGCCTATTGTGTTCCCTTCCTTAACCGAACCTTTACGATTTATTGATCCGCAAGTAAACAGCAAACCCTCTAGTAATGATGTTTTACCAGACATGAATGGGCCTACTATGGCCACGACGCGGGGTGCAGATGGTGTTTTAGGCACTTTTTTCTCCAAAAGCCAATGGGACTCATGTCCGGATAGTTCTGAACAAACCTCTATTGATAATATAGCACGTCATTAGAGGGTAGATTGGTATCAATTCTGATTATTGATTTTTTTTCCTACAGACTAGTTTACTTTTTCGGGGGTGCTACATCTGTATATGTTTTTGCCTTTTCATCGGGCTTTTTCGGAAGTTCAGGTTTTCCAGGGAGAGTAGGCTTTTTGACAGCGGAATTTGCTGTGGTTGTGGCTTGGTCTTTGGCTCCGCCACCAACCTCTGTGACCTTTGTATCTATAATGATAACGTTTTCCAATGGCTTGTTGGCCGCTCCTGTTTGTACATCTCTAATTTTATCAATGGTATCCATACCGTCAATTACATATCCAAAAGCACAATAGCCTGCTCCATCAGTGCCTGGATAATTTAGGCGAGCATTGTCAACAACGTTGATGAAAAATTGACTGGTTGCACTGTCAGGGTTAGGTAGTCTAGCCATTGCAATTGAGCCTCTTGTGTTTGTAACTCCCATTTCGCTGGAACGCTTGGCTTCATTGACTAATGGTGCCCTACCCTTTTTTTCACTGCCATCGACATTGTGACCACCACCTTGCACCATGAATGTACGGATGACTCTATGAAAGGTAGTCCCCTTATAAAAACCTGACTTTGAGTATTCTAGAAAATTTTCAACTGTTTTTGGGGCGGCTTCAGGTTCTAATTCAACAATAAACGAGCCTAAATTTGTGGTAAATTGCACTCTTGGCTTGGGCAGGACAACTTCTGCTGTTTGCCCAAATAGTGCAATAGACGTTAGCGAAACGAGCAATGCGCGTATGTACATGGATCCTCCAAAATATTCAAAACATGTCTGCGCTTAGACACGGTAGTTGTAAATATTGTAGATTGTTTTCTCATCTACATCAAGCTTCCATGCAGAGTCGTAGCACCTTAAGTTTTTTTAGATTAAGCCATTTTCAAATCTTTGTTAGGCGCAAGTGATTCATACTACTTCCGAATATGTGCAACTTGGTATGAAACCATCTTATTGAAATTACTAATTACTTTATGTTCAGCAAAGCCTTAAACCTTGACTGCGCGATCTTTTCAGTATCACCTGGCGGGAGTCGGAGAACTGCGATGTTGGAGGCATTACTCCCAACCACCCAAAACTGTGTTTGGCCATCCTGCAAGCCTGTTGGGGCTACTGAAACCTTGATCCACCACTTGTCATCCTTACCAAAGGCGAAGTCAGTAAAACCAAGTAAGAACTTACGACAAGCCCTAAGTAGTCGCTCTTGAGCTGGCCTCGCTAGCCAACTGGCCAATAGGTTAGGAGATGCCTGTAATAAATTGCCATCATTAAACCACTCTGATCCAAATTTATCAGGCAAGGCTGGTTCCTTTGGCAGACGATCACCCAAAAAAACACCAAAAACATTATTTAGCCTCAGCCTTGCGCCAGCGTCTTTATAGTCTTTTTTCCATCTCTCACGGCTAAGGTTGACCCAAAGATAAAAGGATGTGTTGCAGTCTTCCTTAAAAGATTTGGTTAAATCTACCCGTCCGTGCTTCTTAGCGCAACGGATTCCATTTAGTTCTCCGCTACAACGATACTCTACGCCGGCACTTTCCCACTCCTCGGCTTCTAGGTGTAGCCACAATAACTTGGCTAGGTTGCCCATAGGTGTGAGTGCGCTTACATTTCCCCATTCCTTAACTTCCCCTGCGTGGTTAATGACAGTCAGCCCTTCGCCAGGGCGGAGGGCTGGTGTTTGGGCACCAAGGAATGTTGCGATGAGAAAGAACGCCGTGAGAATTTTGTTTGTCATAGCACTATTCTATATTTTTTTTGCAAAGATGTGTATTGTTTGATGCTTTATACCAAGTTGCTCCCGATAGGTAACAACTTGGTATGAGGACAATGTTAAGTGGAATCGCTATAACTTGCTCTAAGCGTTGCTTGTCACAAGTTAAACGACATATCAATGGATAGCATCCCCATTCAATCCTAATTCCCTCGACACATCTATTGCCTCGCGATTCTTTGGTGTCAGGTTTAAGACCTCTCTCAGGTCTGCTTTGGCGGCATTTTTTTTTCCACATTTGGCGTTCAGCAATGCACGTTTTAGCCACCCCCAAGGGTTTAGGGGTTCGTGCTTAATAATTTCTGAGTACTGGATAAATGCATCTTCAATTTGGTCGGCATCTTCCGCCGCTTCTCCACAGAGAATATTTGTAGTTACACACCAGCCCAAAAATTTTTTTTGCTGTCTAAAGTCAGTGGGTGTATATCTAGCTTTGACTTTTATTTTTTCTGCTGTAAGGCTCAGTCGTGCTATTGCAATTTTTGTAAACTCGTCCATACCTCTAGCAAACACTTCGGTATCCCTTGCATTGTGAAAAAAGTCTGGCGGTAAGGTGCTACTGGCTATTAACTCAGAGTACAGGCGAGTTCCGGGGTATACAGCAAGTGGGCTTATCTGAACATCATGGGGCAATAACTCTTTTATTAGTCTCACGCTCTCCTCTACATCTTCCATAGTTTCGCTCGGGATACCGGTGATGAGATAGATCCCCAAGTTCATGCCCACCTTTCTAACTGTGGTGAGAACATTACGTACTTGCATTAGGTCTATCCCTTTGTCCAATATCCTTAGTATTCGGTTGCTACCATGTTCTACACCAATCTGGATAAATTCACACCCTGCGCGTACCATCGCCACTAGCCTGTCTTCATCTATCAGATTAGCTCTAGACTGGCAACTCCAGAGGGGGTATATGTTGCTCAACTCAATTTTTCTGCATATATCCAGCACTCTAGACTTATTTGTCGTAAAGGTATCATCTCTAAAGTTAAAATAGGTCAAACCATAATCCTCCCATAGCGTTTTCATTTCCTGTATCACCGATGATGAACTTCGGAACCTTACTTTATTCCCCCAATATTCTGGAGTATTGCAAAAGGCGCATTTTGCAGGGCAACCGCGACTGGTAATCAAATAGCCTAACTGGTCAATGTCATCAAAAAAATCTGCTAAAAAACTCTCAGATGGAAAACCTATGGAATCAAGGTCTTTTACTGGCTTCAACAGGGCAGTTTTCGAACCATCCCTGAAGATAAGCGAGGGCGCTTCCCTCCAATCTAATCCCTTTGCCAAACGATCCGCAATTTCCAGCATGGGTAATTCCCCCTCTCCGCTCACTACTGCTGAAATTTGGGGACATTCCTCAAATACTTCCCTTGAAAGGTGGGTCGGGTGGGGGCCACCTACAACCAAAATGACATCCGGTAACAATTCTTTTATTATTCTGGCAAGCTCAAAGCACCTATTTCTATTGAAGGTAAACATAGAAATACCAACAATGTCTGGTTTTTTTTCTTCTAGATACCTTCTAGCGGCCTTTTTGGAGAGTCCAGTAAAATTTGCCAATCCACAAGAATAACCATGCCGGTGTAAGATAGCTTGGATATAGCCAAGACCAGTGGGGAAAAAGGCCATCCAAGGGTCTGCTTCTACCAATTTGGGGGCAGAATAAATTAGCGATACAATAGGGACTTGATGTTGCATACAATTATTAGTGTAGCCAGAGAGAGTTGATGGCAAATAGGAATAAAAAAGACGAGATCAGAGAGATATTTGAGGGAGCCTGTGCTCAACAAGCCCCGCTCATCATTGCTACGCAGTATCTAAAATTTGAATCCAACCTAGTCCATTTTGAAGGAAATGAAGTACATGCCAAAACAATAGCAGGAGGCGAGGATGCTCTCAGTATATTGAAAATCAGTAATCTCGATTTACGTTTTCCTTTTCGATTGGATTTCATTGAGACATCTGCAAAATTTGTTGGGATTGGTACCCATGCTGGCTCAAAGACTATAAAATTTTCACTCCCGAATAGCATAGAAGAAAAAGGTGGGCGACATTCAACTCGACTTTCTGACTTGGGGAGAGCCTATGCAACTTTTAAATTGGCAGGTCAGACCCTAATTCGGGCAAGTATGATCGACCTAAGTACCACTGGTACTCGTCTGAAATCAAACGTAAACTTGGTTGTAAATAAGCTCCAAGTAAACGATAGAATAATGCTGTCAATATATTTGCCTGATGAAGTTGCAATTAACAATGGAGCAATAATACGACATGTAGACCACAGAACCTTTGGCCTAGAATTCAGCCCTGAATTATCAGATTCAGTTGTTGGAAAAATCTCCAAATGGGCATTTATGAGGCAAGAAAAAGCTAAGGAGCAAATGTCAGAAAGGGTGGCTCTCAGCGACCAGGCGGCTCGGATAGCAACAATTGCAGAAAAAAATAAAAACGATGGTGGAATTGTTGTCATCACTAGAGATGACGAAATGGATACCACACTTCAAAAATTGCTGGGCGAGGGTAGACAGTATTATCGAATCCCGCCGGCAACTGTTTTAATGGATTATGCTCTTAGCAGAAAACCACAATTAATTATTTTTCATGTCGACAACGATCATTTTGCCGAGCGCCTCTTGATGAAATCACTAGCGGAAAGCATTCCCATGGGAGTGCCAATCCTCTTTTTGGGAACTGTAATCAAGGCAGAATCACTCGTTGAACTGAGTCAAGCGTGTGGGTCTGTTACCTCTCTTCAATGGATGCCAAGCAAATCACTTTTCTTACAGCGTTTAGTTTTAGGTATTATGAGAAACTTCTATGGTCACGCCCCAAGCCCCACCCTGCCAAGGGAAGACTGAACTAGTAGACGTAGCGAGCCAGTTGCAAAACCCCGAAGAAATTTTGTGGGTCACCCTTGGCAAAGAGAATTATCGCACACTGTCCAAGCAAGCAGCCCATCTTTACCCTAAAAATCTGCCTAGACAATGCAATTTGCCGCATTTGGGCATAGCTCCGCCTAATCCGGCGGCTGAGGCCGGATTTTTATCTGCCTTTTGCCTCTGTCCTACTCGACCAAACGGCAAAGCTGCGCGGCGGTGAGTGCCAGCACTCCGAACATAAGATGCGCCATGACTTTGGCCGCGCCTTTCACCCTTATGAACCTACCACCATAGTTGTCCTTCAGGTTTGAAAAGGCTCTCTCGACTGCACCGCGCTCTTTGTAGCGGGTTTTCTTTGCAGGACACATTTGCTTCTTATCGCCTCTACGCTTGTTGGAGTCTATTATCGGAACATGCCCCAATGAACGGCTATATTCCTTTATTGCTTTTGCGTCATATGCCGAGTCTGCAAGGTCGTAGCAGTACGGCATCCTGGCACTTGCCATCTGCATCAGTGGCACTGCTGCCTGGGAGTCATGCAGGGAAGCACTGGTCAGGAGCACGCTGATTGGTATGTCCCCGTCTGCTACTCCCCAGTGTAGCTTGAAGCCTGTCCATATTTTTGCGTTGCCGCTACTGCCGCGCTTGACGCCTCTGTCGCACTGCTTTGGCAAACTCGCTAGGTTCTCTGCAAGGCTACGCCCGATCTGTATTCTTATCCGGCCTGGCGGTATCGGGGCACGCGCTTCACCTTTCTTTGCCCTGCCACGCTTTCGCTTTTCCTTTGGCTCTTTCTTTGGCTTCTTTGCTGGTTTCTCCCTTGCCTCTATGGCTGTGCTGTCTGTGCTTATGTGACATGCCATCATGCCTTCCATGTTTGCGGCCACCATTCCTTTGTGCATCAGCTCTGTAAGTCCGCTTTCGCTAAATTCTGCGAAGGCTCTGGAAAAAGTTGACTCTGAGGGTAGGTCGCTTGCCCACTCCCATCCGCACAGCATCCTCAGTGTCTGGTTCGACTTTAGAAAATTAATCAGCAGCAGGGTGGTAGGTAAATTCCACACTGCTTTGGCTATGAAGGCTAATGCTATGGCTTTCCGGTTGTGTGGCTTGCGCCCATTACCTATCCATTTCTTTAGTGCTTTGGAATATTTGCCGACCGAGGCCAGCTCCGCCGCCCTGACGAACTCGCGCTCTTTCTCTGTCAGTGGAGAGATGTTTTCCTCTATGAAGGGGAACAGTTTCTGCTGTATGCTGGTTATCAGGCTGAACAAGGTCTGCATTCTGTTGTCCTCAAGAAACTACACAATGTTAGAGCCTTTTTCAGCCTCTTTGGTTTACTGTTGCTACATCTCACTTAATTGAGGGTTTTGAAACTGGCTCCATTAATAACTCTTATCATCTCTGTAAACCAAAATGTACCTGGTATATATTCTGAGTATTTCCAAGGATTGTCGTTAAAGAGAGTTTTCATTTTTGTTGGCCTAGTTCCGACAAGTATTCTATTTTCCGAAACTACAAATTGGCTCTCCCGTGCGTACATAGAAGGGCGTTGTACGCCATAGTGCATTGCTAAGACGTTGTCTTGAAACTCTATTTGATTTTCGGAAGCAGAAAACAAAAATGAATTAGCCAAGTCGCCTATTAGGCCATTGTTGCTAATTGATTGCCAAGCCATTTCCTGTGAAAAGTTGGGCAAATAGTTCCGTTGCACGTCTGCCGCTACCGAAGCAATCAACAGTGGAGAGGCATCCCAGCCGAGTTTGTTGTTTTGTATCGAAAGGCTAGCTGGATATAGGATGGTGATTGGGGTTTTATAATCTGGCAATGGTATGAAAAGCTGAGTGTGCTCTAGGCCAATCTTAGTAATTTCATTTAAGAGTTCTTGCCTTCCAAGGGTTATGGGTGTTCTGGCCGAATAAGAATTATTTATCCCAAACATTGGGAGGCCAATATGGTCTTCAGGTGCGCCCGCAAAATACTTCAATCCGATTTTGTTTTCTATGGCAACGATCAGCATTCCGCTTGGTTTAAGAAATGACTTTGCCAATTTAAGCAGAGTCTCAACAGGAGTTTCGCCTTCAATAAAAACTGGTGCGTACTCTAGCACTCCAATCAGGGTGACAACATCAAATTTTTCATCAGATTCAAATGACTGTATCAAGTCAGACACAATACAGACATTTGGTAAATTTCGACACCGTTCAGAGATGATAGAAGCTCGTTTACGACTGCCTTCAACTGCTACGACAGATGCACCTGTCTCGCCCAAGAATCTGGTAATTGCACCGCATCCTGCTCCTAGCTCTAGGACTGATTTGCCAGAGGAAAAATGACCTAAAAATGGACGCAACAAATTGCCTCGAAGGGATGACAAATGGTAAATAGAAGGCCAGTCTGTTTGATAAAATTGTAGTTCTCTTGAATTTGCGCTTATATCACCGGCAGATTTCAGAATGCTTAGTAGTCTATCTTCGTTTTCATCTCCATCTGAATAGCCAAATGCAACTGCCTGCTCTTTTGCCCATACACCATCGTTGCCTTGATGATAATTGCTGTTATTGAACATGTTCTGCCTCACATATATCTTGAAGCCCCAAAGAGCTAATTATCCAACTTACAAGGCTTTCAGCGTCGACAACTTTTTGTTCTGCAATCCAAATGGGTATATTGCTGGCCATCAGATGGGCAGAAGACAACTTTACGGCATCTTTTTCTGTGCAGATCAAACCTTTTGCCCCCAAATCAATAGCGATAGAGGCAAGACTGGCAATCTGGCTGGGGTGTAGCCTCCGGTGATCCCTAAATGATTTTGTATCCAACCAAGTTAGTCCTGCCACAAGCAGGTCTGCAAAAAACGCCTCTGGATGACCTATGGCACAAAAAGCTAGTAGCGGACTAACTGAAGCAGACAGGTCTAGTCGTTCCCCTGAAGTAGCATTTCGCAGTGAGCATATTTGGAAATCGACATAGAAAATAGGCCCTCCTGACCCATAGTCTGCCCACCACTTTTCGATTTCAGGCTTTTGCGCTCGTCTACCTCTTGTCACCACCAGCGCATGAGCGCGTTTTGCACTTGTCATGGGTTCTCGCAGATTACCCAACGGTAATAACTTTCCATTGCCCCACTTACGAACCCCATCTAACAATAAAAGATCAATGTCGCGATGCAGTGCGCGGTGTTGAAAGCCATCATCTAAAAATAATAATTTGGGTTTAGGCATCCTAGAAATAGCGCGGAGTACTGCACTTGCCCGCCGACGGGCTACTATTACGCGGTTTATGCCCAGCCTCTTTGAGAGCATTACTGGCTCATCGCCTACTTCTGCTGGATTTGATTCTGGGGTTACATCCATCGGGTCTACATCCCTTTTACCGCCATACCCTCTGGAAATAATTACATTTGGGTGCCCCATTTCCTGCAAACCTTGGGCTAAATACATGGTCAGAGGGGTTTTGCCCGTCCCTCCAACGCTTAGGTTGCCTATAGATACAACCGGGATAGAAAAACGTTCCGCCCGCCGTGAGTTAGAGTCGAATGCCCTGTTTCTGGCACCTACAATCAGCCCATAAAAAGGGGCGAGAGGGGCAAAAAGCCATCGGAATATTGACATAAAAATAGTTTATATCAGAGCCGTTTTCAAAACCTGAAGGTATTGAAAATGGTTGAAAAAATGTTGCCAGTCACTTTATAGTAGCCACAATTCTGGTAATCTTAAAGATTGGTATTAGATTTTTCTGTTGGTGTTGAATGGCCGAATCTTCTTTTGTAGAACAAAATAAAGTTCGTCTCCAAGAGGGAGATATTGTTTACAAAAAAGGGGATATGGCAGAGCAGATGTATGTAGTAATGGCTGGGAAAGTACGCCTATATTTAGCAGACAATGCCAGCGGTAGCTGGAGTGAAGAGCTGGTCAAGGGTGATTTTTTTGGAGAAGGCAGTTTGCTTGAGGCATTGCCACGAGAAACCACTGCGGTTGCGATGGAAGATTCTGAATTAATGTCAATTAGTCGCGGGACATTTACACGGATGATTAGGCAAAACCCGGAAATATCGGTCAAAATGATGCAACGCCTTACCCAGAGAAATCGCGAGCTGACAGGCAGGGTTGAGGCTGATGGGCAAAAATCTACTAACCAAGAGCAACCCAAAGCACCAGTTCAAGTCAAACCGATGGCATGTTTTGTATCAGTTTCTTCCGGAAAAAAATACAACATCGAAACCAACACCGCGCTACTAGGCCGATTTGATCCCGCTACCGGGATATATCCAGACATAGATCTATCAGGCGATGAAGGCCACCTAAGTGTATCAAGGAGACATGCCAATATCATATTTGAACTAGGCAGATATTTTGTAGTAGAAGAAAAAGGCGTTGCCAACGGAACATTCGTCCACGGCGGTCGTCTTGTTCCTGGGGACGTGCATGAAATTTTCCATGATGACCGAATTAGCTTTGGAACAGTCGTATTGTCGTTTCAGGTAGAGAATGGATAATGCTAGTTCACAGTTTTCAGTTATCAGATGAAAAGCATGACCCGGCGCGCCTTTACATGTACAATCTATCCCTTGACTGCCTTTACTGCTTTAGTAAGCTCTGGTAATACTTCAAATAGATCACCAACGATGCCATAGTCTGCAACTTTGAAGATAGGGGCTTCTGCGTCTTTGTTGATAGCAACAATAAATTTGGAACCAGATATACCTGCCAAGTGCTGTATGGCACCAGAAATACCACATGCGATGTAGAGGGTGGGAGAAACCACCTTGCCGGTTTGGCCGACTTGGGCACTGTGGGGAATATCCCAACCAGCGTCCACAGCGGCGCGACTGGCCCCGACAACTCCACCAATGGCAGTAGCTAAATCTTCAAGAAGTTTGAAATTAGCACCATCCTTCATTCCACGACCACCAGAAACGATAATATCTGCTTCAGTGAGGTCTGGTTTTTCGCTACTTCGGGCAATAATTTCTTTCACGATAGCTTTTATATCACTAGTTGGGGCAGGAAAGTTTTCCATGGTTCCGGCCTTAGAAGCAGTCGATACTGCAACAACATTTGGGCGAATAGTGGCAACTTGAACTTCTGCCAAAAAATCAACAATCGCATTAGCCTTGCCGGCATACATCGGACGCACTGCCTGTAAACGCCCATCCTTTATACACAGGGCGGTTACGTCAGCGGCCAATCCAGCTCCAAGGCGAGCGGCAACTCTTGGTGCCACATCCTTGCCTATGGAAGTTGCGGCAAGCAGTAATATTTTTATGTTTTTGGCTATAATGACATCAGCAATTGCATTTGCGAACAAGTCGCTGGAATAGCCAGCCAATGTAGGCGATTCCACCTTAATAATGGTATCTGCCCCATAGCTAGAAGCATTTTCTGCCCCACTAATTTCGCTCCCTACAAATAGCGCGGATACATTATTATCACCCGCCAGTCTGCGAGCCTCAGAAAGTGCTTCCAGACTGGGCTTGCGAATTGCACCATCTTTTATTTCACAAAAGACCAAAATCATTGTCGTGTCCTATGAATATTATGCAGTTTAATCAAAATATTTTTGCTTCGCTACTGAGAAGAGATACAAGCTCTGCCACCTGTGTAGCCGGATCACCATCAATTCGCTTGCCTTCGCTTCGAGCCGGAGGCAGAGCCAGAGAAGCTACCTTTATTGTTGCGTCTTCTAAAACACAATCTATTTCTTCGATAGGTTTCTTTTTTGCCGCCATGATTCCTTTCAAATTTGCATAGCGAGGTTCATTTAAACCGCGTTGTGCGGTGATTACAGCAGGCAAGTTACCCTCGATAATCTCTACTCCAGCATCGCCCTCGCGCTCTGCTATAAATTTGTTTTCGGTAATATTTAATTTCGTAACAACGTGGACATGGGGTAGGCCAAGTAATTCTGCTGTCATTTGGCCGACGCTACCATTGTCATTTCCGTAGCACTTGTGCCCAGTGAAAATGATATTAAAGTCTTTTCCCTTTGCGAAGTTAGCCAAGGCACGAGCAGTACTCAGCGGATCATCTGTTGCCTCTGCCTTAAGCAATACAGCACCATCAGCTCCGAGAGCAAGGGCGTTTCTCAACACATCCTTGGCTTTGTCGCCACCGATAGAAACAGCGATGACTTCGGCACCTTGAGCTTCCTTCATACGAATAGCTTCTTCTAAGGCATATTCATCGTTAGGACTAGTTATCCATTTGAGGTCGCCCTGGTCGATTGTGCAGGCCGAATCTGCAATCTTGATCTTACTTTCCGTGTCAGGCACTTGCTTAAGAGCCACAAGGATTTTCATAATTAATCTCCTGATACAACCCGCATATACAGTGGTGGCCCCACACGGATTCGAACCGTGGACCAAGCGGTTATGAGCCGCCGGCTCTGACCACTGAGCTATAGGGCCATTGTCAGTTTACATGAATTAAGAGATCATTGGTATAACAAATTTTTTGCTAGACATATCAGCTATATAACGCTATGATAGCGAATTCGGCTGGGTAGCTCAGGCGGTTAGAGCGAAGGTCTCATAATCCTTAGGTCGACGGTTCGAGTCCGTCCTCAGCCACCACTGGAAATTCCAATACTGACCAACCGCGTCAAATGTGTTCAGATAGAACTAGCATTGACGCGGTTCTTTTTGTCAGATAGAATCAATACTGTCCAATGTGGTATGCTCAAATCTAGTTCCAAAGCAGTGAGATGCCGATATGCGGCTGTTTTTATCGGACTTGAGTAGATCATGTTTCATTATCAATCCTCCCCATTATTTCACTAGTCCTTTCCAGCGCAGAAATTATCCGCTGGTAGTGGTTGATGTCATCGTAGGTCAGTTTGCGGCCCTTGCGGTCTTTGAGCCATTTCTGGGCGGGCTGGTAGCCGCCGATGTAGAACTCCCAGGCAACCAGCGGCACTCCGTCGAAGTATTGCGTGTCGTTTATCCAGACCTTGCCTGTAGAGCCGTCTTTGGATGGTTCAAAGCGTGGTTTGTCAACGGTATCGCTCCCGCCAATGGGGTAGCCAGTGATTGGTTTGTCGAGGGCAGGGTGTTCCAACAGATGTAGCAGGCGCAGTTCCTCCCCCAGCTTTGCCAAACGGCGGAACTCGGTAGCATTGGCAGGGTATGGCACGCGGGGGAAGTCAATCTTCAGAAACTCTTTGTATTTCTCTCGGTAGCTTGGGGAGTGTAGCACGGCGTAGATAAAGTCCAGCAGGTCAATGGGGGCAAATTTGTTTTCGTCATCGCTCTCTTCTGATTCAAATTCAAGACCGGTGGGATTTGAAATTTTACTGACTATTTCTTTATTCAAGTTAGGTATACGGTGTATGTCAGCTTGGTCTGAGTATAGGTAGAGAGGGAATATAATCCCTCCGCCCCGATAATAAATATTCGTATCCGTGAGATTCTCTGCTACAAAAATCAAATTCCAAGGCATAGAGCCAACTACTTGACCTTGAGGACCTATCACCAAACCGATGTTTTGGCCAATAATGAAATGCTTCATCACTGCGTATCTATGCCTTTGAACTTTTTTCAAGTCATAGTCGATACTGCGAATATCAAAAGGACGATAGGCATACGGCTGATTGTTATTGTCGAATGAACTAAAACCTACAAGGTTTCTATCATCGTGCGTCTTGATGCCGCTCGAGGTAACTGGAAACAATTCATCAATCTTGAACCCTGCTTCATATTGCTCTTTCAGTTCAAATTCTTTCGGCACAAAGAAATAGTTTTCATCCTTGAATTCCAGTTCCTGCCATTGCACTGTGCCCAATGTATTTTCGCCCAAGTACGTGTATTTTGCCTCACGTTTGCCAAATATATCGCTGTGGAGGACACGGGCTGTATTTTTTTTCTGTTTTCCAGTACTTCGGGCCTTTACAAAGATGTTGATGGAAACACCCTGCTGAATGTCGAACACGTTTTCGTCTTTACCCCCATCGGGTGCTTTTTCTTTTCTCTTGGAGTTGCCGTGGAGGTCGAGGATGTATATCCTGTCAAAAGATTCAAGCAAGTTCTTCCGCATCTGCCTGTGTATCAGTCCGTCGATAAAGCTGTTGTTGGATATGTAGGCCAGTATGCCTTCGCCGTTTTTGTTAATGAAATGCTGTCCGTACCGGATGAATTTGATGTAGTCGTCCGACAGGGGCTGTATGTTCCGCTCGTTGAGGTCTTTTTTGTAATCCCTAATCAGGGAGTTGATCCAGTCCCCTTGGTTGCTACTGCTCACCGAATACGGTGGGTTCCCCATGACAACCATTACCGGCACTTCGCGCTTGACCGCTAGAGCCTCTCTGGATTCATTGGCCAGGAACTGTGCAAACATAGGGCCTGGGACACCTTCGAACTCTTCCAGGGAATTCGTCAGGTATATGCGGTGTCTCTCTTTGCTGTCTGGCTTATAGCCCGTCTCTGCCAGTAGCCAGTCCAGCTTTAGGTGGGCCATAGCGTAAGGGGCCATGAGTATCTCAAAACCGTTTAAGCGCGGTATTAGGTGCTGTTCTACATAGCCCTGCCACTGGCCTAGGTGGTTTTTGAACTTATCGTGGATATGCTTCACTGTTTCGGCAAGGAATGTCCCCGTGCCTGTGGCTGGGTCGAGAATCTGGACTTTGTGGACGCTCGCCTTTGACTTGCCATTTTTTCCGGCTCCATCTATCTCAATCTCTACCTTGGACGTATCAGCCAGCCCCTGTTGGAGGCCAAACTCCTTTTGCAGTATCTCGTCCACAGCCCTGACGATGAAACTGACCACGGGCTGGGGGGTGTAGTAGACCCCTCTGGACTTGCGGAGCTTGGGGTCATAGGCCGACAGGAAGTTTTCGTAGAAGTGTACTATCGGGTCGGTCTGCTGGGTGGATTGGCCAAAGCCTTTCATTACGGCTTCCATATCCGTTGCCCCAAAGGCTTCGGCAAGGTCATCTACTATCCAGCTTATGCGCTCATCCAGGTCGAAACCTGCGATTGTCTGGAAGAGGTTCCGCAAAAAGGGGTTTGTTTTAGGTATGAGCTTTGCGGCGTTTTCCCTGTTGAAGGCACCTGAAGCGGTATCATGCAACCGGGCGGCAAACAATCCATAGGCTATGGTCTGGGCGTAGAGGTCGGCAAACTCGGCAGGCGTGATGTCGTGAAGCAGAAAGCTCTTGAAGGCGTCCATCTGGCCAGTGAGCGAACTGTTGCCACCATCTCTGGCAAGGGATTCCTCAAACACCTTTGCCATCAGCCGCGCTTTGGCGGCCATGATTTGAGCGAGCTTGACTGAGGAGGCGATCTTCTGGGGACTTGCATTGCCAAATGCCTCTATCAGGCTTTGGAACTTTTCAAGGCTGTCTTTCAGTGGAGCTATCTTGTTGCCCTTCATGTCTCCAATACGGACAGATTCAACTATACTGCCCTGTTTGCAGAACAAGAAGTTGATGTAGTCGGTGAAGATTATGTTGTCGAGGGCGGCTTTGTATCGTCCGAACTGTTCTTTGTTTTTGTTTCGCCCCTCCAAGTCTGCGTCGCCTATGTCCTTTGCCTCGATGAAGCCCACGGGGACGTTTTTCCTGATCAGGATGTAGTTAGGCGCGCCACATGCTTGGCGGGACGGCTCGTTGGATATTGTGAGCTGGGGCAGTAGGGCAGAGAGTAGGGCATGGAGGGCTGGACGGTAGGTATGCTCGGTAGCCCTACCCGTCTGATACTGGCGGTTCAGCTCGGCTATGTAGGCTGTGATTTCGGTGGAATGGTCTTTGGTTGCGGACATGTTATTGCTCGGCGGGTGGAAAATAGGGGCTGGCAAAAAACGCCCCCCCATCTACCAAGTTTATGACATCTTTCGTTTGGCTTCGATAGACAATCCACTTCCTCACTGCCTACGCAGTCCTTTAGCTATTTACGTTTTTGTTGTTCACTTAACGGCGAGTCAAGCCCGCCAATGAACAACAAACGGCCATGAACTCTCGGAATCCTTCGCTGTGCTCAGGATGTCCGAGGCAGTCGGCCAGTTACATTGGTTTAGGTGGTTTTTATGCTCGCTTTGCAGTTTCATTCCAACATCACTTTCATTCTGCAAGCAAATCCTGGCATATAGCTCTATTGTCGATGTTCTTCCAATACCAAATTTGCTGATTTACTCATGGCTAGAGGTCCCGTGTATCATTGGGGCGAATGGAAACGGAGGCAATTTTGGTTTCCAAATAAACAATCCAATACAAACTATCAGGCATACTATCGCTCCTGGCAAGCTGGCCTCTATGCCAAAGTCTCCACCTGTAAACCACAAGGGCAAATCGTTGAATATTGGCATAAAAAAACCATGCGATGCTGTCCCGCTAACGCCAAAACCAAGTAGGCTCCCCTGCGCCCAATTCCATCCCAAATGAATTCCAATTGGCAGGGCAAGACTGCCCGTCTTTATCAAAGCAAGTCCAAGTAATAGAGATGCCAATCCAATGGATAAACTAGCCCAAAGCCTTGTACTACCAGACATGCCTGGATTATTCCAATGCGCCGCAACAAATAAACATCCAAAGAAAATCTGTGCTTTTGCAATTCCTAGTCTGGTAATCGCCCTTTGAAATGCGTACCCACGGAAGAGTAATTCTTCAAACATGCTGAGGGCTAAAAAAATAATTAGTGCAAAAAAAAGATCGCCAAAAGTAACTTGAGGATTTCTCACCCAACTAAAACCATCGCAACACCAAATAAATAAGGCAGAAATTGAAATAATGAAAATCCCAAACATGGCTCCAATCAATAATTCTGAAGCAAATCTGAGATTAATTTTTAACCCAATCGAGTCTAATTTGTTTCCTTCAAATTTGAGATAAATCCATGTTATAGAAAAAATCGCTCCCGTTTTTATCCAGATCAACACCGACTCCTGAGCAGGAAGAAACCCTACCAAGAGCAATGAAATGTACGCCAGAATAATAAACCCAAATATTTTTGGGCCTACAAAAATCTGGCCATGCTTATTTGGAGCTATCATAGAGGGATATTGCCATGCTTTTTCGCTGGAACGTGATCGCGCTTGTTTTCTAACAGACCCAATGCACGCACCAATTTCTTGCGAGTCTCCCGTGGCATTATTACTTCATCAACATAGCCCAATCCAGCGGCAACGTATGGGTTTACGAGCTTTTCGTTATAATCTGCAATTAATTGTTCTCTTTTGGCATCAGGGTCTTCGGCTTTGGAGATTTCTTTAGCATAAAGAATGTTTGCGGCACCTTCGGCTCCCATAACTGCAATTTCTGCTGTGGGGAAGGCAAAGTTAAAATCGGAACGAATATGTTTACTGGCCATAACAATGTAAGCACCTCCATAGGCCTTTCGAGTGATTATGGTTAGCTTTGGAACTGTAGCTTCGCAAAACGCATACAGCAATTTGGCTCCATTCTTTATCAGGCCGTTATATTCCTGATAGGTGCCTGGTAAAAATCCGGGGACGTCTTCAAAAACGATCAGGGGAATATTGAAAGCATCGCAGAAACGCACAAATCTACCTGCCTTTTCAGATGCGTTTATGTCTAACACCCCAGCTAAAATACTGGGTTGATTCGCAACGATGCCAACAGACCTGCCATCTATCCTAGCAAAGCCAATTACTACATTTTGGGCGTAGGCTTCCATGACTTCAAAAAAATGTGCATCGTCCACAACGCCCTTTATCAGAATCCTCATGTCATAAGGTTTTGATGGATCTTCTGGCACGATGCTATCAAGTTCGGGATTCTCTAGTGGCATGTCGTTTAATGGAGCACGTCGTGGTGCTGAACTCATGTTGTTAGATGGAAGGAAGCTCAAAAGCTCTCTCGTATGGGCAATTGCGGCCAAATCTGATGGCACCATAAAGTGGCAAACGCCAGATTTATAACCATGGGTAGAAGCCCCCCCCAACTCCTCTTTTGTAACATCTTCGTGCGTAACTGCCTTTATAACTTCCGGCCCTGTCACAAACATGTAGCTAGTGTTCCGAACCATCGTAATAAAATCGGTTATTGCTGGGCTATATACTGCTCCACCGGCGCATGGCCCCATGATGAGGCTTATCTGTGGAATCACGCCTGAAGCCATTGTATTGCGCAAAAAAATCTC
>WRHW01000041.1 GCA_009783055.1 Holophagaceae bacterium | reverse complement strand
GGTCAGCTCATCGACTGGGAATGTGGAAGGCGCGACAGTGATACGTTGAGGCTGATGCTTGCAAGGCTGGAGCGGCTGAACGTCCGTATTTTCTTTGCGGATGGGTGGGAGGCTTATGCGGAATTGATACCGCCGGAAATGTTGGTCCAGAGCAAAGCCGAGACCTACGGCATAGAGCGGAACAACTTTCGCCAAAGACACTGGTTTGGGCGTTTCAGGCGAAAAACGTGCATTGTATCGCGATGCAGATACATGGTGGATATTACAATGTCTCTTTTTGCCCCCTTCCGCGTCAATGGCACTCCCGAATTGATACCATCATTCTTTTATTAACACTCTCAAGAAAAATATTTCAAAAATCTCCTGACCACACGACTCTACGCTATATACCTCAACTACATAGTTATACTCTTTTGGGAATCAGGGTTGTTGACACGCTTCGGTCGGAGCGCTAGCATTACCTTTTTGGAGGATGTATGCTTAGAACTATCTTTGCCACGCTGGCTTTAGCATTGTTGCCCTGTTATGCCATGGCAACCCCACCAATTGGGGTAGGTTGTAGCTATTGGACTTTTGAAATCACATTTTATTATTTTTCGATAAATGATGACCCCCCAGTTCTATGTGATATGGATATAGAGTGGATATTGAATGACGGTGATTGTCCACCCGACGAGAACCAGAATGTTGGAGGCGATGGCGGGGGTGGAGGTGGAGGTGGATCGGATCACGAAATCACTCCGCCTGTCACTATTAACGGTAACGTGGTGCGGCCTGACATCTTTTATGTAGCAACTGTTACAGGCAACCCAACGGGAGGGACTCTAACTTGGTCTACCCCGCTACAGGCTACCGCAGTGCCGAGGCTGTGGAAAATGGGCGTGTCTGATTCTTTTAAAATGTATGTGTGTGCAGCTCTGGGGCTCCAAAATGTTATTGCAGACCCTCCGCCTGCTACTACTTATACAGATACGAAAAACGAACCTTGGTGGCTCACTGGTCAGGCAGTTTTGCGCGATGTGAGTGCAACGTGGAATAAGACTAATGGCACCTCGGAGCAAGGCACCGTGACTTATCTGAGTTATCTCAAACCTGCTTCTGGAACAGGCATTCCCCCGCAATAATTTTTCAAGTGCCTGATTCCATGTGGTTAGTAAAATTTAATAAATAACATCTATGTGGATATTTTTGACATAATTACCATGCTCTGAAATTTAGAGATGTACTGCGTAATAGTGGGGTCTTTGTGATTTTAAAATAACATCGGTTATATTATTTCCTATTGATACTGTTAGCCATTGCTAATTACAATTTCTAATTTTTGGAGTTATTTAGACACATGCATATTCTAGTAGCAGAAAGTGGTGACAAATTGCCCCCTCAAAACTATTACATTGGCAAGGTAGCGTATTGCAATCGTAGATTCGCCACTTCGCTCGGAGGATGAATATTCATGGTATCACTACGTTTTTTTTGTATTGCATTGTTTTTTGGGTTTCCTGCTCTCTCAGCACAGATGCCACAGACAGCAGAAAAAGGTGATACAAGCTCAGCGATAATCGTCCTTCAAAAAGGGTTACAAATCCACAGTATCAGCGCATGGCAACGGCTCTTCAATGATTCAGAGATTTATTTTTTCGATGTAGAAAAACACTTTCAGCAAGGGAATGAAAAAATAAACTTGCAAATCGAAAATGCACAAAACCCTGCAAGTATTGATATTTATAGTCAGGATTGGCTTCTAGTGGTAGGAAATAGTATTGTAGCTTCCGGAAATGACCTTCCTCAAGCCCGTGACTTGAAAAATTATTTGCATACATTCAAGGTATTGAACAAATTATTTGAATTGGAAAATTGCCAGCAGGCTAATCCTAATAATATTTCTATTCAGCTCAAAATTTTTGAGACTCATGCAAGGCGCATAGCCTCGATCCACAATTTGATACCCCTTCAGCCAGATGGGCATCTGTCTGTAGAGGATGACCAATACTTATTTGGCAATTACGTCAGGCTACTCGATCTTTTTCTCTCTTTAGATAGGAGACATGAATTTTTACTTACAAACATGTATATATTGCCAACGGCGGCACTTAGAGCTAGTCGTGCCATCAAAACTCGATATGAAAAAATATTGCCGGAACTATTACATATTCTCAAGTTGAACCCTGTCAACGCAGTTTTGTTTTCTTCTGTTGAACACATCGAGAATGCTCTGGGGGTAAGTTCAATTATTGATACCCTTGATATAAATGACTTTATCTTTACCATATACGATGCTCCATTTAGTAGCCCAACGCACTTTGTCCCCGGACACAGGATGGGACAACGGTTGTTTGGGTATGGAAAGGACATCAAAGATTCAAATGAATATAAAAAATTAATAGACCTGTTGAGAGGGTTATGGAAATTACAATCTACTAGAAACCCATCAACCGTTACTCGAATGACAATTTCGCAGGGACAGCCATCAGATGAAGATTTCAATAGGCTACAAGCTAGGATGAAAGCTGATGCTGAAGCAAATCGTGAAGTCCTGTCCCATAGCTGGGATGGTTACTTGCAACCACTTCTGGAAGCATTGTTGGTAGATAAAGCTAATGACCCTGAAGTATTTGGTATACTCGCCAATCTGGATGAACGATGGAAAAAGATTGGTGCAATTGAATTGCGAATCCGAAGACTGCTGGCTCAACTAGAAAGGGACGACATTTTAGGTAATGCCTTATACTTTCTTCAGATGTCTTCTGCAAATCAATACCTAGAGCCATGGCAAAATTCTGTAAAAATATATATCCGGCCAGGTGGAAACCTTTATAGAGCAACATCTCAAGATGACATGTTTAAATATTTGCCCTTGTTGTCCGCATTAAAATACTATGGCTACCCCCTAACCACTCTATCAGGGCTAAATGGCTACAGGGACAACCCTTCCATACCTAGATGGATGTACAATAGCTCAAGCTGGTCTGATAATCCTGATGACTTATGTATATTGGTTTTTCCTGACAATATTACTTTTATTTTCAAAGACCACCAAACTGATTTTAATACTTTATTATCAGACCTGAATTTTGCCGGTTACGATCGGCCAATTGATAAGTTGAATAAACTGTTACATGAAAACCCCAATAACCCTAGGCTTCAACTATCAAAGATGCAGACAATTCAACGCATGATAGCAGATAGAATGATGCAGAAAGCACCTCCATTGCTTAATTCTGTTGCTTATGAACGCACAGAAGACCTTATCGACGAATATATAGATATCTCCCTGTCGTTATTCAGCGAAAAAACATCTTGGTTTGTTTATTATGACTATGTAGCACTTTCGGGTTCGCTTATGCAGTTGAATGCGGCTACACCTCGCCAGATCAGCCGACTGAGAGAAATATTGTCAGATATTGGAACAGAAATCGAGAAACAGCCGGAAAGCACTAATTTGCACAGAACATGGGCATTTTTTGCAACTCTTTCCAAAAATGACCTAAATTCTGTTTTGTCAAAAATCAACGCTTGTGATTACAAAACGACTATTAAACTCAGGTTGTCTTTTCTTTTGTCTACTATACACCAATTTGCTAAGGGTAATGCCTGGCAAAAAATTGTTGATGAATATTCATCCGTCATTTATGAAATAACTGAAGCAATAACACCATTAATTATTAACCCTTCTGTTATCCCAAAATTTACTGATGCCAATTTTGTCTATGGTTCAGAATATGAAATTTTTCAAGATAATTCTGACTACCTTTTTTTTAATGATTGGCTACATGTTTGGCAACAATTCACAAGAGCGTGCTTTGAGGTCGGAGACGGAGAAACATTGATACATTTTATTCGCAAACACCGTGAAAATATCTTGGTAAAAGATTCACTTAGTGAAATTCGCTACGAAGCACCATATAGGAAGCATAAATTTAGCGTAGATATTTACGCAGAGCTACTTTCGGTGCTAAACTGACTCCGGATCGTATCAATTTTTATTAACACTCTCAACTGGTTTTAGCTCTCTATTCGATGTCCAGCATAGGTTGCTCGCCGATTTCGTCTACCGGCTCTGTGCTTAGGCCATTTGTTGCTATTTCGTTTTCTTCTTCCTCGTCAAGTGCCTGAGCGGCGGCATCGATCTTGGCTATTGCTACCACGCGATCTTGTTCGCTGGCTAGGTTGAGTAGGCGAACTCCTTGGGCGGCCCTGCCTGTTTTACGCACTTCGTCTATGGCAAACCTGATAACCATCCCCTCTTGGCTAATCAGTAAACAACCTTCCCCTGGCTTGACCAGTACTGATCCGGCTACCATTCCATTCCTGACTCCTGCGCGGATGTTTATGACTCCCGTGCCTCCCCTATTTTGTAGGCGATAATCCTGCAATAGGCTTCTCTTTCCATAGCCTTTTTCGGTAACTGTTAGCAACATGCCGTATTCTGCCGTAGATTCGTCCGGCACTTCGCCTTCTGGCAAGTCCGGCAGTGGATCAACTACTGCCATATCCACTATGCGGTCGTTGGTGCTCAGTTTCATGCCCCTAACGCCTGTTGCGGTGCGCCCCATCGTACGCACGTCTTCTTCTGAAAAACGGATTGCCTTGCCCTGGGCACTGACTAGGATGCACTGCTGTTGGCCGGTAGATGTCATAACTGCCACTAGGCTGTTATCTTGCTCTATGTTGAGGGCTATGATGCCATTAGACCTGATGTTGGCATAGGCGGCGAGGCTAGATTTTTTAATTGTGCCATCTGCTGTTGCAAATACTAGGTTGTGCTCTTCAGGAAACTCACGGAGAGCCATTAATGTCACTACTCGCTCTGAGTCTTTTAGGCTAACTAAGTTCTTGATATGTTTTCCGCGGTTTGCCGCTCCGGATTCGGGGATGTCATATACCTTTATGGCATATACATAACCCCTGTCGGTAAATACCATGAGGGTGTCGTGGGCCTTGGTGAGGAAGAGTTGTTCTACAAAATCCTCGTCTTTGGTCTTCATGCCCAATTTGCCCTTTCCCCCCCTCTTTTGACGGCGATAGGCAGATAGTTCTGTCCTCTTGATATAACCGGCTTTGGATAACGTTACAACCATTGGGTCATCAGAAACCACGTCCTCCATACGTATTTCGCCCGTAAAGCCTACAATTTCTGTTCGCCTTGCGTTGCCGAATTGGTCTGACAGGGATTTGATTTCGCTACGTATGACAGACATAAGTAGGGACTCGTCGTCAAGAATGGCTTTTAGCCTCTTTATTTCTACTTCTAGTGCCGCTAGCTCTTCTAATATCTTTTCGCGCTCTAACCCCGTCAGCCGCTGGAGGCGCATGTCTAAGATTGCTTGCGCCTGCTTTTCGCTCAATCCAAATTTGGCAATAAGACCTGCTTTGGCTTCGTCAGGTGTTTTGGAGGCACGGATTAATTTTATTACTGCGTCAAGATTTTCCAGTGCAATCTTTAGTCCCAACAAAATGTGGTGTCGGTCTTCGGCCTTGCGAAGCTGAAACATCGTGCGCCTGGTGACTACTTCCCGGCGGAAACCAAGGAACTCAGACAATATTTCTTTTAGTGTGCAAATCTTAGGTTGTCCGTTGACTATGCAGAGCATGGTTATAGGAAAACTATTTTGTAATTGTGTTTGCTGATATAGCTGGTTTAGCACTATGTCTGATGCTTCATTCTTTTTTAATTCGACTACCAGGCGCATTCCTTCGCGGTCGCTCTCGTCTCGCAGGTCGGAAATACCTTCCAGCTTTTTGTCTCCAACCAGGTCGGCTATTTTTTCTAGTAGGTTTGCCTTGTTTACCTGATAGGGCAGTTCGGTAAACACCAGTTGTTCAATTTCACCTTTATTTTTGACTCTGACGTTTTCTACGTGGGACTTTGCACGAACTACACATCGCCCCTTCCCCGTGCGATAGGCATCAACTACGCCCTCGGTGCCAAGCATTATGCCACCACCGGGAAAGTCCGGCCCCTGAACATGAGTCATTAGCCCTGCAAGTTCGATTTCGGGGTCGTCTATTAGTGCAATTAGGGCATTACAACATTCTGTAAGGTTGTGTGGAGGTATGGAGGTAGCCATTCCCACTGCAATGCCCTGACTGCCATTAACCAACAAGTTTGGCATGGGAGCGGGCAGAGCCAGAGGCTCGACCAGGCTGTCGTCGTAGTTGGGGCCAAAGTCTACCGTGTCTTGGTCAATATCTTCCATCATTGCCGAGCCTATACGGCTCAGGCGAGCTTCTGTATAGCGCATGGCGGCGGGGCTATCACCATCCACAGAACCAAAATTACCCTGACCATCGACTAAAACATGGCGCATTGAAAATGGCTGAGCCATTCTAACCATCGTGTCATAAATGGCTGAGTCTCCGTGGGGATGATATTTACCCATCACTTCACCGACGGTGCGGGCTGATTTTTTGTAGGCACGGTTCCAGTCGTTGCCAGTTTCTTTCATCGCATACAACACGCGTCTATGCACGGGTTTTAGTCCATCCCGGACATCAGGTAATGCACGACCTACGATGACGCTCATGGCGTAGTCGAGATACGACTTACGCATTTCCTTTTCGATTTCAATCGGTTCAATTCTTTGGGGCTTTAAGGGTTGTTCCACGTGGAACCTCTAAAAACTAAACAGGGTTTTACTAGTAGACATCATTGAGTAAGGAAACCTGTTGGCATTTCAATTACACATCAAGATTTTCTGCTAATAGTGCGTTGTCTTCAATAAACCTACGCCTTGGCTCTACAGCGTCGCCCATTAGCACAGTAAATATTTCATCTGCTTCCACTGCATCATCTACGCGAACCTGCAGAAGGGTTCTACGCGCTGGGTCCATAGTAGTTTCCCAGAGTTGCTCAGGATTCATTTCCCCAAGACCTTTATATCTTTGTATGGAAACGCCTCGCTTGCCTTCTTCTAAAATAGCGGCAAGCATATCATCGGGGCTGGTAAAAGACATCTCTTTGGCCATCATCTTTGATGGAGCTTCGATACCTTCTTCCCTTTCTTCCTGTTCTTGCTTTGCAGTCCCCCGCTTGGAACTACCTGCAGAACCGGAAGTAGCTCGGTTGAGTACTAGTTTTCCACCATAAAGCGGGGCAAGCTCTTTATGTAGTGCGGCCAAACGGCGAAATTCTCCCCAGTGGGCAACAGTGGAATCAATACGAAGTGTTATTGGACGGGATAAGTGCATCCTTACAAGTTTGATTCTATGGATTGCCGGGGTGACTCCGGATTCGCTGATAACCTCTTCTGTGCTTTCGAGCTTACAGGCTCCCATATTCATTTTTGTTAGGTGGTGAGCCAGGGCCTCTACGGACTCGATAGATTTGAAACACTCCGGCTTAAGAAAACCATCTGCTAACAATGCGTCTGTAAGTTCTTTTGCATACCCTCGGCGTTCCAGCTTGCTATATATATGTTTGATTTCCCCTAATTTTTTAAGTTTGACTACAAGGGAATTACCAGAAATTTTTGCTTTGTCCGGAGTGGTCAGCGTCCACCCCTCAAGGGCACGGCTAAATAAGAATTCTTCTAAACCGCGCTCGTCTTTCAAATACTGCTCTTGCTTGCCCTTTTTTACCTTGTATAGGGGAGGCTGGGCAATGTATACATTACCCCTGAGAATCAGTTCGGGGGTTTGTCGGTAGAAAAATGTAAGCAAAAGTGTCCTGATGTGGCTACCGTCTACGTCAGCGTCTGTCATTAGCACTATCTTGTGGTATCGAAGATTTTCGATCTTGAAGTCGTCTTTACCGATACTTGTACCTAGGGCTTGGATTAGCAAACGAAGTTCGTTGTGGCTGAGAATTTTATCAAACCTTGCCTTTTCAACATTTAGCACCTTGCCCTTGAGGGGCAAGATGGCCTGAGTTCGCCTGTCGCGCCCCTGTTTGGCAGAGCCACCTGCCGAATCGCCCTCAACCAAAAAGATTTCAGATAGTGATGGATCTTTTTCCTGACAGTCTGCCAATTTGCCGGGTAGGCCAGCAGATTCCAGAGCACCTTTCCGGCGGGTTAGTTCCCTTGCTTTGCGGGCGGCTTCTCTTGCACGGGCGGCTTCTATGGCCTTTTCTAGGATAATTTTTGCCTCTCTGGGGTTTTCCTCAAAAAAGGTATTTAAGCGGTCATAAACTACACCTTGAGTAATGCCCTTGACTTCGGAGGATACAAGTTTATCTTTGGTTTGACTGCTGAATTTGGGGTCTGGTACTTTGACGGAAATTACAGCGGTTAAGCCCTCTCTGACATCCTCGCCTGACAGTGTTACTTTATGGGATTTTAGTAAATTGTTTTTTTCGGCGTACTGGTTGATCATGCGGGTCATTGCCGCCCTAAATCCCTCTAGGTGGGCACCACCATCACGGTTGCGGATGTTGTTGGTAAAACAATAAAGTGTTTCCTGATAAGAATCATTCCACTGAAGGCTAACTTCTACCGTTACATCTTGGCGGACATCCCTGATGTAAATAGGCGGTTTATGTAGTGCCGTCTTGTTGCGATTGAGATGGTCAACGAAGGCATCAATCCCACCATCGCTAAAAAAGTCGTTGCTGTCTCCCGTGCGCTCGTCTGTTATGGTGATTTGAACACCTTTGTTTAGAAAGCTGAGTTCGCGGAGACGCTGGGTGAGCACGTCAAAATTGAAGTCTGTTTTGTCGTTAAATATTTCGAAGTCTGGTAAAAACCTTACCTTTGTACCCCGCCTTGTGGTAGGCCCTACAACACTCAAGGGCGCATCGGCCTTGCCTCTTGTGAAGATAAGGGAATGTTCTTTACCATCACGCCAAATTGTAAGCCAAAGTTTTTCGGACAGCGCGTTTACACATGAAACACCCACGCCATGAAGACCACCGGAAATCTTATAGGCATTGGCATCAAACTTTCCGCCGGCATGGAGCACCGTCATAATAACTTCGGCGGCACTGCGACCTTCTTCTTTGTGCATGTCTGTTGGAATACCGCGCCCGTTATCTTCTACCGAGCAAGTACCATCGCTATGGAGAATTACGTCAACCTTTGTGCAATGTCCTGCCAGGGCTTCGTCTATGGCATTATCGACGACCTCGAATACCATGTGGTGTAGCCCACTGCCATCATCGGTATCCCCTATATACATACCGGGGCGTTTACGTACTGCCTCTAAGTCTTTTAATACTGTGATGTTATCTGCTGTGTAATCATCAAGGTTTTGTGCTGTGTTCGTGGAATTATTTACTGCTTCTGACATCAATTCTCGCAAATGGTGTAATTAGTGGTGCTAATAAGATTAATTTGGACTGGCAAATTTTACAGGCATCAGGATGTATTTGAAGGACATATCCTGAAGACTTGGACTCATAAAGACACCCTGTCCTACGTCGTCTTTGAATTGGTACTCGACCTCATCTCCGGGGAGCTTGTCCATAAGCTCTGTGAGATAATCAATATTGAAGGCTAACTCTAAGGGTTGCTCTGCTCCGCTAAAGTTTAGGCTGGCCTGGTTAATGCCCTCGTCTGGATGTTGAACCATGACTCGCAGGTTTGGAAATTCAAAAAAGAGGCGCACGTTTTTGTTGTAATCGTCTTTTTTCAGACCCACAAACCTTAATATTTTAATAAATTCTTCTCTGTCAACAACCACGTGATGAGGAAGTTCGGCGGGTAAAACTTTTTCATAAGCAGGATAATTGGCGGTTACTCTTCTAGTGCTAAATTTGAGGTTTGGTTGATGAACAAATAGGCTTCGGTCGTCCCAAGAGAGTTCCAGCGGAGTGTCTTCATCAAAGGAACTACAAATAATGTCCATAGCACGCTTGGGGACAATTATCTTTTCTTCTACATTGGTTGGCCTATCTTCGCTGTGTTCTTTTGAGCCTTTAGAGCCCCTGCCACCCTCTGCCGTCAATCCTGTATCACATTGGAATTCCACAACAGCTAATCTAAAGCCATCTGTGGAAACAATGCGAATAAATTTTGAAGTGAGATGCATTAATACACCTGAAATTGCGGCTTTTGTAGGATCTTTGCTGGTAGCAATTGCTCCTAATTGCGTTGCCTTTTTGAATAGTGCCATCGGCAACTTGACTACATGTTTGGATGGTTCAGGTTTTGGTAGTTCGGGAAAACCTTCGGCATTTTGTATGTTGTGCTCGGAATTAAAGCCCTTGGCACGCATTAACATTTTGCTTCCGTTTCCTTCTTCAGGCCATTCGAAGGTAAGGATTCCGTCGGGATATGTGCGTATGGTTTCTACCATCTTTTTTCCCGGCACTGCCACTAGTTTTGTGCCTGAGCCTTCGATGGGCAGTGTGGCTTCAAACGCTAATTCCATATCAGTTGTTTTTAAGGTCATTTCTTGGACAGAAATGTCCATGACGATGTGTTGAAGAATAGGCAGTGTCACCTTTTTTTCTAGTGCGTGTTTCAACACACCTAGTACTCTGTCTAGTCTTTCTCTGGATACTTGTAGTTGAAAATTCATATATCACCTAATAATAATGATGGGGCAAAACAACTGCGGATTAATGCCTCGAACCCTTATTTTACCTTGAAAATGTCTGTGAGGATAGCCTGTTGAAAATCTGTGATTTAGGGTTGAAAACACTGGAAAGGAAAAAAATCTGAAAGTTTTCAACATTTTTTTGAAGATGTGATGTGGAAATGTGTGCATTTCTGTTTAATCCATTATTTTTCAACCAATACTATTTAGAAGACTTCTGACAAGTTTGTGGAAATGTGAATCTTTCTGCATTCTAGTGGTGGTTGACTCTATTGCATTCATAACTGTGCTATGGTGCATGTTGTTAAAGACACGTCCAATTTCTTCATAGGATGCTGTTGTTAGTTCTCTACATAAATACATTGATAATTGCCTGGGAATTAAATATTCCTTCAGCCTTGACTTCTTTTTGGTGAGGTCAGAAAAAGAAATTTTGTACTGCTCTGCAACTGTCCTGCAAATTTTTTCCATGGATATAGCCGCCAGAGGTTCGTTACCTGTTGTGCCTCTATAGGCTTCCTGGGCAACGTCTAGTGATACCTCTACCCCCGCAAAACTTGCCTGAAAGAGTGTTCTCTTAAGCAGTCCCTGGAGATCCCTGACGCTTGCTTTTGCTTTATTGGCTATAAAATAAAGAACATCGTCTGGAACAGAAGGATAACCCTCGAATGCAGGGTCTTCTAGTTTTTTCTTTAGAATGGCAACCCTTGTTTCAAAGTCAGGAGCATAGACATCTACCGTCAAACCAGCCTTACACCTAGTCAACAGACGGTCATGAAGGCCCTCAAGACGGTCAGGTGGTCTATCGCAGGTAATTACAATATGCTTGCCGTGGTTGATCATGTACTCAAGAATGTAAAAAATTTCTTCCTGTGTGCGTACCATATTTTGGTGCAGGGTTTGAATATCATCAAAGAGAAGGACGTTTTTGGATTGGTATTTCTGGCGCAAAGGTTCGGTGTTGTTTGCCCGGATTGCTCCTGTAAGCTCGTGAACAAATGTTTCTGCTTTAAGGTATGCCAGTTGTAATTTTGGATGTCTTGCAATCAAACCCTTGCCAATGCCTATCATTAAATGGGTTTTGCCTAATCCGCTTCCTCCATAGATGAAAAGGGGATTCATGTTGCTAAGGTTTGAGCGTCCATAATTTTCCACAATGCCCTGCGCCGCATTAAATGCCATGTTGCAACTGGGGCCAACTACAAAGTTATCCAAGGTGTATGATTCAAAGCCCTGTGGCAACACAGAAGCTTCGCTTGGCAGACTGTTGGTGCCATCTGAAATAGTTGCTTTGGCGGGTTTTGCGGGTATTTCATTTTTCTTTTGCTTTTCCTCACCAATGGTAAACACCAATTTTATGTCGGGCAAGTCGACATGCACTAAAGCATCATATAACTCATCTGCCATTTGTTGTTCGATCCACAATTTTGTGGAACGGTCGGGAGTTTGAATTTTTAGCGTATCTCCAGTGAAACCTATTGGGACGCAGGGAGAAATCCAGTCGCGAAAAACGCGTTCTTGCATCTTGTGCGCCAAGTATTGGCAAAGCAAATTCCAAGTGTTTTGCGCTTCTTGCAGAGACATTAACAGATAGCCCGAATAAAGAAAAAGAAAACTAATGACGCGGTTGTTTGCCGACCATGAAATTCCTAGTAGATAAGTATAGCAAGATGTATCTAAAAGGGGCAGATGTAAAAGTGGAAGGTTTTACAAACCGAGCCGGGTCAGATCAACTCAGTTTGAATTGAAGATGCTGGAGCCATCTTCCATAAGTTTTTTTGACACCCGAACAAAACAGAAAAACAAAGCAAAATCCTACTTTGATGGTTCCCAAAGCTCAACCTTATTACCTTCGGGGTCTACAAACCAGCCAAAGGTTCCATAGTCGAGGGATTGAATATCCCCTACAAGGGTCGCACCTCCAGCCTTGACTTGCTCTAACGCTTGAGCAAGGTTGTCAACAATAAGGTTGAACATAAATTGTTGATCGGATGGTTCAAAGTAGTCTGTGTCAGAAGGGAAGGGGCTGAACACAGTGCAGGAATTGGGTGGCATAGTCGTAGGGGAAAACATCACATGACTTGGAAAATCAGAGGGGAAGCCAAGCCATTTTTGGTACCAGCCCAATAGTTCTCCCGGATTTTGCGATTTGAAAAAGATGCCCCCAACTCCAAGTGCTTTAGCCATAATCTACAGTCTCCTTTCTCTGGTTGCTGATCTGTAAGTTGATTTCAAAACTGGTAAAATCCAGTTTTGTGATTAGCTCAATTTTATGTTGAAAAAATTTATTTGTCGGGATAAAATCACAGGTTCGTCATTCCTAAAAGAAGGAACGGCTGAAAGGATTTTGAAATGAAGCGCACTTTCCAACCAAACAACCGTCGTCGCGCTAAAACACATGGTTTTTTAACTCGCATGAAGACAAAAAATGGTCGCCTTGTATTAAAAAGACGGCGTGCCAAGGGTAGGCACGTTTTAGCACTTTAAAGCCATGCGAGTCGCTGGACGCTTTCGCGTTGTCCGGCGCGGGGATAGTGTTTTTGCTGATGGCTATCCTAAACATCTTTCTGCCAGGGGCAATTCTCTGGATATAAGGTGTTTTCCCTGGGAAAAATGCGAACTACCCCTCTTGTTGGTTAGTGCTTCCAAAAAAACCGGTTCAGCGGTGGAAAGAAATAAATTTCGGCGCAGAGCTCGTATGGCTTTTCTGGCGGTTTTACGCAATAATCCTCACATTTCTGCCAACAGTTTTGTCTTTTGGGTTCGGCCTGCTCGTGAAAACCCAACAGGGTGCAGGGTTGAGTATAATGATATTGAAAATCAGATCGAATCATCTCTGAAACGCATGAGTCTCACATGAACACAAACCGAAACCTAATTACATTTATTCTGGCTACCATGGCTTTGCTATATGCCTATTCATGGTTTACCAAAAAATATGTACAACATCCCCCTGAAAATAAACCCGTTGTCATTAACCCTATCGAGGAAGTAACTCAACCAGAGAACACTGGCACCAAGGTAGTAGAGCAAATACCAACACAAGTTACTTCTAGCCAAACCACTAATAGCATCCCTGAGCCAGTGTTGGTAGATAAGCAATCCAGATTTACTGCCAGCAATGATTATCTCGAACTCACATGGCGACAATATGATGGTGCTCTGGTACAAGTTGTCTGGAAACAGGACGGCACGGCATTTTTCCCCAAGGAAGTAAGGGAATTAACCGGCAAACTTAGCTCTGCCGAGTTTTTAGGTATCGGGGGGGTAACGGAGGCGACATTTACAAACCAACCATTAGTTGAGGAAGGTGAAAACGAACTGGCCATTATTTTTTCCAACAACCTCGGCACTCGATTGACATATCGCATACCAATGGATGGATATATCCTCGACGTGGAACTACATTCACCCAATAGGAGCGAGCTTTACTTAATCCGTGCCCTTAACGACATTCCTCTGGCGACAGATATTAGTAGTGGTAGGCAATACCCAGCCAACCCCTTTGCTGGACTTGAGGCAGGTAGGGTTTTTAGTATCGAGGGGAAAAAAATTAATGCTGTGGCCTGGAACAAAATCCTTTCCGATCCTTGGTTTAAATTCCTTGGCAGAAAACGTAAGGAATTACCTACTGCAACACAGAGCGTAGGGTTAGATGCAGGGGTCGAAACAAATAGAAGGCAGACCACCCATTACTTTACGGCGGTGTGGGAATCTGCCCAACCCACAAAAAAAGATAACGGTTGGTTTCCTGGCTATCACGCCATCCCGGATTCAGGTGGCGATGTTTTGGCTAGGCTCTACCTTGGCCCTAAGCAGGCTGAGCATCTGGCAACCTTCCACCCACCCGGCCAGCCAGAAAAAGGTAAGCCCTATTTATTAGTGATGAACTTTGGCTTCTTTGGCCTGATTGCTAAATTCCTATTTCTAGTACTCCGCTTTATTCAAGGTATTGTTCCAAACTGGGGCTGGTCGCTGGTGATTCTAAGCCTATTAGTCCGGCTGTCGCTGTGGACATTGAATACAAAGACTACCAAGGGAATGTTGAGACAAAAAGAATTGGAGCCATATACAAAGCAGATACAGGCCAAGTATGCAAAATTTGGCAACGACATGGCCAAAAAGCAGGAAATGCAGAGAGAACTTATGGCTTTTTATAAAAAGAATGGCCATAACCCCCTGGGGAGTTGCCTACCTGCAATGGCGCAGATGCCAGTTTTTATGGCTCTGTGGTCTATGCTACAAGCTGTCTTTGAACTGAGGCAGGCGCACTGGATTTTTTGGATTACAGACCTTTCGCGCTCAGACCCATTTTTTATTCTCCCTGCAATGATGGTTGCAACAATGATAGCCCAACAGGCTATGACCCCTCCTATGGGAGACCCCCAACAGCGCAAAATGATGATGGTAATAATGCCAGTAATGATGGGCTTCTTCTTTGCATATACCCCTGCAGGGCTTACCCTTTATTACTTGTTCTTTAATCTTGTTGGGATGGGGCAAACCTGGTTCTTGATGAGGCAACATAAACCCCAACCGATAGTGGTTTGAGGTATATATGCGACATGCCACACCCATCGAAGGTATTCCAGAGTTGGCAACAAAGTGGTGTGCCCACTTAGGGTTTGACGTTACTGCGACATTTGAAAAGTCTGGCGACGATAGGTTATTTCCTAATAGGATGGTACTTTCAGGTCAGGATGCCTTATTTCTGCTGAGTGGTCGGTCACAGCCGCTGGATGCGCTTCAGTTTTTGCTACATGAAGCACAGGGAGAAAGGGATGAGTCCAAGTTGGTATACCTAGACGTATCAGGCATGAGACTTTTCAGAATGCAGGAATTAGTGGCAATGGCAAACCTAGCGGCAGAAAAAGCAAGACAGACAGGTAGTTATACCTTTGCTTCACTAACGCCCAAAGAACGCAGGTGGGTACATATCGTCATAAGCAACGAAAGCGATTTAGAGACTCAAAGTGAGGGCTTTGGTGCAGTCAAAAGCCTTAAGGTTTGTAGAAAAGCCTGACTTGGATGGAGCCTATTTGCGCCCCCGCAACGCCACTATTGTCCTCCTCAGTGACAATAATCAGGGTGTCTGGGGATAATCTTGGTAATCTTTTTGAACCCCTTATTAAATTGCCAGACCCTAGAAATGCAACACTATGTAGTCTTAAGTGGAAAGGGTATCACGAAAAGGCACTAGTAATATTTTTCCCCTCCCCCAATTCATATACTGGGGAGGACGTGGTAGAGTTTCATCTCCACGGAAATCCATTGTTGGTAAGGCGGTTTTTGGAGCACTTGGGTGACTTAGGGGTTCGCCTGGCCGTGCCCGGAGAATTTACCAAGCGCGCCCTTTTCAACGGCAAACAGGGTCTTTTGGATGTAGAAGCATTAAAAGACTTGATGACTGCCGCAACTGATGCCCAGATTCGGCAAGCTCAAGCAAGGGTTGGGCGACTGCCTGATTGGATTATTAATGCAAAAGAAGAGATTTCACAACTTGTGGCGCAGACAGAGGCCAGTGTTGACTATGGTGAGGATGAAGGTATAGCCCTACACATAAACAAACTAAAGACATCAGCGAAAAAACTCAAAGATACGTTCCACGTGGAACAAAGACGGTCTACAGTGGCCGGTTGGTTGCGAGATGGAATCCGTGTGGCGATAATCGGCAGACCCAATGCCGGCAAAAGCACTCTATTCAATGTTTTGGCAGGAGAAGAACGGGCAATAGTTACCGAGATACCAGGCACTACAAGAGACGTTCTGGAGGCAAAGTGTGAGTTGGCCGGCCTACCCTTACATTTATTTGATACCGCAGGAATCAGAGCAACAGATGACCCTATCGAGAGCCTTGGTGTCGCCCGCATCGACCCCCTCCTGCAAATGGCAGATTTGGTACTGCATTTAGTTCCAGCAACAGACCATCAACCCGACCCGGAAACCCAAGCATTCATCGAGCCATACCCTGAAAAAACCATTCTTGTCCGCAACCAATGCGATCTAGCTCAGTGCAGTGGAATCTGCATTTCGGCAAAAACTGGGGACTTGGCTCAACTAGAAATTGCTTTGAAACAGCGATTTTGTGGCGAGTTTTCTCCAGACGCATGTTTGGGTGCCCTCGCCACAGAAAGACAGAGGGATTTACTTTCAGACATGGTTTGTCAGATGGAATTGATAGCAGAATTGCCAGAAAATGTGCCGCCTGAAATACCGGCAAGTCTTTTACAGGGAGCTTGGGGTTTACTAACTCGGCTTACAGGTGAAGACCGAGCCGACCTAGCACTCGATGCTATGTTTTCAGGGTTTTGTTTGGGGAAGTGAGTTATAGCGGTTCCACTTGACATTGTCCTAATTCCAAGTTGCTCTCGGTTGGGTGCAACTCAGTATTACGTGCCATATCCTGGGATAAGTCGCTGGACTTCTTGGTATAAGGTATTGGCTTCGGCCTGTCTCCCTGCCCTGGCGAGCATATTAGCCAGATCGTACCTCAAGCCCACGCTATCCACTGGTGGAAAGCCGGGGTCGTCAATACCCTTACGCAACCATTGCATTGCGGCCTCTATGTCTCCCTTGATTTCTTCACAAAGTGCTAACATAGAACAACACTCTAGGGTGCGCTCTGGGTCGGCCATCGCTTGTTTGAAAGCCTCGATTGCCGGATCGGCCAGTTGCATCTCCTTGTAGGCAATACCAAGGTTGTAGTGTGTGTCGTAGTCATCGCCGCTTACCTTTTCGGCAACTTCATCCCTGAAGGCATTGAAGAGCTCCTCGGCGGTTTGAATCTTCTCGGCCACCTTTGTGTTGTCGTGCATCTCTTCAACCCCTTGGGAGGCACCAAAAGAGAGGTCGAGGATGTCAGAAAGATCAAAAGAAGAGCTTTCTTGCAACGTGTCAGCCACATCAATTTTTGATTTGCGAGACTTGAGTTTTTCTTCGACAATCTCAAGTCTTTTTTGGAGTTCGGGTTCGTTTTGGTATATTGTCATTGCCCGATCAATTTCCATCTTGGCTTCTTCAGGGCTACCGTAGTCCAACTGGAAATCAATAGAGCTTAGTGCCTGCTCTAAGCCAGCGTCGACTTTTTGTTGAACAGGTGCTATCTGTGGCTGGCTGATTGATGGTACTGGTGCTAGTGATGCTACCGGTGACGAAGGTATGCCTGGGATTTCTAGGTCTAGGTCGCCCAGAGATGGCATGGATGGCATGGCAGGCGGAGCGGCAACAGGTATCGGTGGTGGTGGCGGTGCACTGGCTGGAGTAGCAACAGGTTCAGGTTGAATGGGCAAAGGTGCAGGTGGCTCAGGTGGTGCCGGCATTGCAATTGGTGCTGGAGCTACTGGCTTTGGCGCAGGGGGATTATTTAGTCCAAGGGTGAGTCGATAAACCCTTGTCGAACCTGGCAGTATGGCTTCGGCTTTGTCCAAATACTTAATAGCCAACTCGTTGTTGCCAAGGGCGGCAAGTTTTTCAGCAACCTTGCAATAATGGGTTTGTGCCTTAGTGACTACGCCGGAGGCCTTATGAATTTCTGCGATTCGCTCGATAGCATTTGAATTAGTTGGGTCAATCTCCAGTACCTTTTGATATGTATCAATGGCCTTGTCTGTTCGCTTTAGGCTTTCATGTTGCCCGGCCTCGGTAGTAAGTTGGTCAACCTGCCTCGCCTGTTGAGGATTAAGATTTACTTCGGCTCCACCAGAATGTTTTTCAAGGTCAGGGGGGCCATCAATCTTCATGTTATTTTGGTCAACGCCCAAGTCAAGTAATTGCTTGCGGAGTCCGCCTGCACGTGGATCAGCGTCCCCTACCAGACTGAGCGCATACTTTAATGAGTCGGTTTGTTCTTCTTTTGCACCATTCTGATGGGCAATTTCCGCAAGTAAAATCCAGTATTCAGGGATGGGGTCGGTCCCTAGAACGTTATGCAGTAGCCTTTTAATTGGCTCGCCCAGACCACGCTTTGCAATTTCAATGGCGGCGGGCGAAAAGGCTGTAAGCCCTTTTTCCATCAGCCCCTTTGACATACAGCCCTTTAGTGCGCGCTCGCAGGTGGCAAATGCCTTTTCAGGCATCTGGATGATTTGGGAAAGTATTTCAATTGCGACGAGAGGATTTTGGAGTTGTATCTCAATTTCAGCCTTAGCTTCCATCAACTCTGGGTTTTTTGGATTTGCAACAAGCCCCTCATCTAAATGGCTTTTTGCTGAGGAAAAGTCACGCTGAATCACACATAAGCGGAAATGTGTGAGATAGAGCTGTGGAACCTTTGTCATGGACTTTGTCTGCTCAAGGATTTGGCTTGCCTCGGCGTGCTTACCCTCCATTGCAAGCATTTCGGCTACTTCGAGGAATAACTCCGATGCTTGTTCCTGCATTCCTTCCTTCGTATATAGTTCTGCCAATTTGATTTTATTTTTTACATTCCGTGGTTCTAACGCCACTACCTCAGCAAATTCCTGCAAAGCTCTTTGAAGCATCCCCTTTTTTGTAAATAAATCTGCAAGCTGAATATGGAGTTGTACTGCATCCTTTACCATGTTTGCGCGTTTGTATAGGCCAACCAGACAAGTGGCCAAATCCATGTCTTCAGGAGCTGACCTAAATGCCTTTTTGTAAATTGCTATCGCCTTATTAAGAAAACCATCTTTTTCAAACCCTTCGGCGGCGCGCTTAAACATCGCCAGTGCTTCGGCCTGCTTTTTTTCCTGTAGATAAATGTCGCCTATGCGATTAGCAGTGTTAAGGTCTTTGGGGTTATCCTCAAGCAACTTCAAAAAGTTATCTATAGCCTTGCCAGCCTTGCCAGCCATCAGATATTCTTCCGCTTGTTTTGCCAGCTTTTCGCGGTCAATCGCCATCATTTACCTCTTGCGTCACATACCTAATCGTTACTAGATGCGCCAGGATAGCCATCCTAAGATCGGTACGCCAACCCGTCCTAGGAAACCTAGCATAATATTACATATATAGTTTAACTACTTTCAGAATGATTCTGCCTTAAATTTCTTGCTGTAAATGCCTCAGGCAATAATTTATCTAATTGGAACAACTTTCGCTCGTTTCGGTTGCCGATAAGTATGGGCAGATCATCTGAAAATTCTGCAAGAGCCTGACGACAGGCACCACAAGGTGGCGTGAGTAATTCTGCCTCTGTCACGATTGCCAGAGCCACTAGTTGGCCTGGTTTTAGGCCATGCTGGGCTACTGCAGAACAAAGGGCAGTTCTTTCAGCACAAAGAGTCATCGGGTATGTAGCATTTTCAACATTGCACCCCATTACGATAGCCTTGTTTTCAAGATATAGAGCCGCACCGACATGGAACCTTGAGTAGGGAGCATAAGCACACTCCCATGCTCGCCATGCGGCCTCAACCAACATTTCCCATTCGGGAGTTTCGATTCTCCACGTAGCCATTGTTATTTCAGCCTATTAATAAGATTGACGAATTCAGAAAGGGAAAAAACTCCTTCCTCTTTCCACTTTATACCAAGTTGCACCCATACGGGAGCAACTTGGTATAACGGCAATGCGAAAGCAGTGCCCGCAAGTTTTTGAAAATACGGGCTTTGCTCGTGTTTGCAAAAACTTTTGCGTTTCGCGTTTAATCCCGATTAAACGCAACCTAGTATAAGTGTAGCACATCTTTTATACCTGAAAGTGAGTAACCAGTTATCAGTTGCTTTTACTGACCACTGACCACTTGCCACTGATAACTGATAACTGATAACTGAAAACTACCAGCTACCAACCCGAAACCAACCAACTGATCACTGGCCACTAACAGAAGGCCACCACCAACCTGAAACCAACCAACTGATCACTGGCCACTAACAGAAAGCCACTAACAACTTGAAACCAACCAACTGAAAACTGATAACTGAAAACTGATAACTAATGACCTGAAACCAACCCACTGATAACTGACAACTGAAAACTGAAAACTACCCACTGATAACTGATAACTGATAACTGATAACTGACAACTGATAACTGATAACTAAACCAACACCTTTTCTTTTTTCAGTGCCTTGAGTTCGGCCATGACTTCATTCCATGGCCGGAAACCTGCAAGCTGTTCTTCGGTCATTTTCGGACAATTCTCAGTAAAAATAATTTCCTCGTCAGGCATTTCTTCCAGTGCTTTAAGTCTAGCTTCTTGATTTGGCGTGATTACCCATGGTTCGCTCAGATTATAGCTTACGATTGCCATAAAGCCTCCTTTCTAGCGGTTCTGCCTTTCGCGCACTAATGATTGTAATTACTGTGTCACCATTTTCCTCTATCGTATGTGCAACATACAACATCAAATACCTATTTTCGACTTTGCCGATTGTCCAGTAGCGGTTTTCTCCGTAGTCAAAGCGATTGTCAGCCCCTGTGATTCTGAATGGGTCTTTAAAAATCAGTTTTGCATCCTCAAAGCTGATGTGGTGTTTGCGCCAATGCTCTATAGCATTATCTTCGTCCCAAATGATGCGTTCCATAAGGGGATCATAGCACTATTTAGCTACTTTGCCACGTCATTATTCTTCCGAGCCTCTTGCAAAACCGCCGGTATTGCAAAACACCTAAGATGAAAATAATGGAGCAGGTAAATTACTGGGTTTTGCAACTACCTACTCTGACCACTAATAACTGATAACTGAAAACTGACCACTGAAAACTGAAAACTGATAACTACCCACCATACTCAGCCATAGACTCTGTGGGGTGTAGGCTCTCATATATCCTTGCTCTAGCTACTTTTATCCGACCATCCTCCATGCAGTCCTTTGCTAGGATATATAGCCATTCAGCTAGTCTTTCGCTAGTAGGGCTAAATGGAAATATCGCAACCTTGATACCGCCGGGAAACTCATTTTTTGCTCCATTAAGGAGGCCGGTATAGGAATTTTGTTGCTCGCCCAATTGTCCAATTGTCTCTAAGCGACTCTTCCGCAACTCCTCACCGATAGGGGCTAAATGAGTGTAGATATTAGACCAGGTATGCTCTCCCATAGCCATGCTGTGGTCTAAGAGGTCATGGCAGGGTATTAGCACCTTTTTTCGCAACTGGCCAAAGTCCACAACAAAGCCCTCGCCATCCAAAACATCGGCGCATAAAGTAACTTCAAACTTCCATGTGTGGCCATGTAGCGATATACATGGCCCCGAATGCCCCCTGACGTGGTGGGCAAAGCTAATAAAAATGTGGTTTGTGATTTGATACATGTATCTGCCTGTTTTTTAGTTATCAGTTATCAGTTTACAGTTACAAGTGGTTAGTTGAGGCGGCTAAAGTCGCGATGTTGTTTTTTCTAGCCACTAGAAAGAGCTTAGGAGTGTTGGCTGTAATACATTTCGGTTATTTGTTTTTGAATAATATGTGAGTAGTTTATGCCTTGGGACTCTGCAAAAGCGTTAAGGTAAGCAGGAATTTCAAACGTTTTTTTGATCGGCTGTTGGCCATTCTTGGCAACATATTCGTCTAGGTCAAGTAGCAGAAAACTTGTAAACCATCCCTGTTCTGGCTTTATCTCTTCTATCGGGGTAGCATTCGGTGCTGGTTTTCCGATTTCAAGCTCCCTTAAAACCCACATCGAGGCGGCTTCTGTTCCCATTTGGATTGCATGATCCAGAGTATTGCCTTGAGAAACGCATCCGGGCAAGTCTGGCAATTCTACCGTGTATGTGTTGGTTTCTTTGTCTTTGAAAAAACAGGCTGGATACGTCAATTTCATAAAGTCTCCTATTTGGCAATTTTGGCTTGTTTTAGAATGCGGTGGACAGTAAATTTTGACAAATCGCCAGCATGAAAGGGTATTGTGACTCTTCCGTTGAGTGTCTCATGTTCGTATTGGCGATGCGAACCCTCCCCTGGCACCAGTACCCATCCATGGCTTATGATCAGTTTTTCAACTTCCCTTGGTGTCATTACCTTTTTGATACGTGGCTTTGGCATTACTGGATTTCCAAAAAAATATTCGTTGTGCAGGTTTCCATGAATAGCTCCCGTGATATAGAGGATTGTACTCTAGTGCAGTGTAACACTTAAATGTTACACTGCACTAGGGTCGGGATTTGCTCGCATATCACGACCGCTAGATGCTTGCAAGGCGGACTTGCTACGCCGTTA
>WRHW01000040.1 GCA_009783055.1 Holophagaceae bacterium | reverse complement strand
ACTTTTGGCGTTTTCCCAGTCTTTGGCGAAACTTATCGCCCATTCGCCTATTGAGGCCCAATTTGGTTTGTTTGGGTTAGCCATGTGTCATTCTACCTACTTCCAAACTCAATCATAGCCGACATAGCGGAATTTGTGGGATTTATACTGATGTTGAATCTGGATATTGACTGCTGTACACTCAGAAGAGCTTTTCCAATGCCCAAGCCCCGATCGCACTAGCTTTAGGGGAACCCAGTGACATCACGCTCGAAGTATTTGGTTGTCGCAATCACATGAGAAAGTCAGAAATAATGTCCATTTTCGTCAAATAGGGACAGTAGAGTCCGCGCCCGTCTTTTTGACATATGTTTGACACGAAGCGCATTTATTAATAAATTATGTCACGAAAATCAACAATAACCATAGTAATATCATCTTTTATCAAACATTGGCTTGATTGATTTTGTTGCTGAGTTACTGTAGTTGAACCGCTATATCCTTCCGGAATCAGGATAGACTATAGTAGTTTAACTCTTTGAGGAGAATCGCTTTGGCATTTCGCGAAAACATCCGATTAAAAAACCGGAAGGAAATTGACAAGCTAAAAGAAGCCGGGCGAGTCGCCGCAAACGCATTAAGGGTTGCGGCCAGAGCGGCAAAAGTAGGCACTACGCTAATAGAACTAGACAAGCTGGCAGAAAACTATATTAGGAAGGCAGGGGCTATTCCAAGCTACAAGGGCTATAGGGGATATCCTGCAACTCTATGTCTATCAGTAAATGACCGCGTTGTACATGGAATACCAAATAACTATGTGTTGGCAGATGGTGACATAGTGGCAATTGACTGCGGAGCCAAACTAGACGGCTTTCATGGGGACACCTGCCTAACAGTTGGAGTTGGTCATGTGCGTGAAGACTTAACAGACTTGATTGCTAGCACTCAATTGGCAATGTTTCTAGGTGTAAGTTATTGCAAAGTGGGTCTACGAATGGGTGATATGGCATCAGCCGTGCAAAAATTTGCGGAAGAGAGAGGCTATAGCGTTGTAAGAGAGTGGACAGGTCATGGTATTGGAAGCAATCTGCATGAAGATCCCCAAGTACTCCACGCAGAACAGAAGGCTGGAACTGGCTTTAGGATGGAACCAGGCGTAACTATTACCATCGAGCCAATTCTAAACATGGGTACTCACAAGTGCAAACTAGAATCGGATGGTTGGACAGTGCGGACAGAAGACGGCAAAATGAGTGCTCAGTTTGAACACATGGTAGCTGTCACTAAAAACGGCCCCGAAATACTCTCCTACCCAGACCCTGAATTCGAATTAGAAGCAGGAAAATAGAGCCATTTTCAAAACCCTTTGGAGTTTTGAAGCAACGAATTTGATAGGAAGATGGCATTGGTGACAAAAAACGGTATTATTTCACAATTTGCAGTCATTAAGCAGGAGACGGCGGGTATGGAGGCGCAAACAAACAACATGGTTTTGAAATGACCTCAACAGAAATACTTCATTTCTCTTGATAGGTAAGCGATAATATCTTAACCACAAAAGGGGACGACTATGACTTTCAGAAATCTCAATGAACTAGAACTAAAAGGACACCGCGTTTTCTTGAGGGCAGACCTTAACGTGCCCATATCAGATGGCGAAATCAAAGATGCGACAAGGATTACAGAAACAATGGCGACTCTAAAGTTCATACTAGAACAAGGAGCTTCCGTTGTGCTCTGTTCTCATCTTGGTCGTCCAGAAGGTGTAGGCTTCGAGGCTCCATATAGCATGGCACCTGTTGCCGCATGGCTTGAGGACAAAGAGGGGCTAGATTGTCGCTTGGCCTCCGCCGTCACAGGTGAAGAAGTAGAGAGAGAGGCAACCGCGCTCAAATCAGGCCAAGTTCTCTTGCTTGAAAACCTCCGCTTCGATAAAGGTGAAACAAAAAATAAACCGGAATTTTGCTCGGCACTCGCAAGACTAGCCGACACTTATGTAAACGATGCTTTCGGGAGTGCGCATCGCGAACATGCCTCAGTTGCTGGTGTTGTTCCACTGTTTCCAAAAGATCGGGTAGCCGCAGGTTTCCTGATGGAAAAAGAGTTAAAAGCGTTGGGAACTGTAACCCATAACCCCAAAAAACCATTAGTGGCTGTGATGGGAGGTGCAAAAGTCTCCGACAAAATAGACCTTATCAGAAACTTTTTGGGCAAAGCCGATGCAATCCTAATTGGGGGCGCAATGAGTTATACACTGCTAAAAGCTCAAGGAATATCAATAGGCAAGAGTCGTTGCGAAGAAGACAAATTGGAATTGGCTAGTGAAATTCTGGCAGAAGCAAAAGAAAAAGGTACTAGATTATTGTTGCCTCTCGACCATGTAGTCGCTCCGGAATTCAAGGCAGACTCGCCAGCAACAGTAACAGACGGCATTGCTATCCCAGATGGGCAGATGGGGCTAGATATTGGTCCAGAAACCATTGCAGGCTACATGGAAGAAATAAAAAATGCCAAAACATTGATCTGGAATGGGCCTATGGGTGTTTTTGAGATGGATGCCTTTGCTACAGGAACACTTACAATTGCTGAAGAAATGGCAAAAGCATCCGACCAGCAAGCATTTGTATTAGTAGGTGGAGGCGATAGTGTAGCGGCTGTAAACAAAGCTAAAGTTGCACACAGGATTTCTCATATAAGCACCGGAGGCGGAGCAAGTCTAGAATTTTTATCCGGCATTCAGTTGCCTGGTGTAAAAGCTCTGGAGGTATGACAATGAAAACCATAAAAGCCATTGTTGCCAACTGGAAAATGAACCATCTGCGAGCAGATGCCGAGGCTTTTTGCTCAAAATTCGTCGCTGAATATACGCAAAAAACCGGAATCGCCGTAGGCATTGCACCCCCGTATCCTTATCTGGAACTTGTGGGTAGTCGATTGAAAGACTCCGGCGTGTTACTGTTCGCACAAAATGGACTGGATAAACCCAAAGGTGCCTATACTGGCGAAGTAAGTATGGTTCAGTTAAAGGATATCGGTTGCTATGGTGTAATTTTGGGACACTCAGAGCGTAGACAGTACTATGGCGAAACCGAAGCCACATTGGTTCCTAAAATCATATCTGCAAGAGAAAATGATTTACTACCGCTACTCTGTGTTGGGGAAAGCCTTGCCCAACGCGAATCTAACGAAATATTAGAAGTCATCAGTCGCCAATTAGCCATCCTTTCTCAAGTAGGAGCTGGCTCAATTTGGATAGCCTATGAACCAATCTGGGCAATCGGCACCGGACGCGTTGCAACACCCGCGCAAGTAGAAGAAGTCCATGTCTTTATTCGCAAAGAAATGATACGCCTACTCGGAGAGCCTGGAAAAGATATTCCGATCCTGTATGGGGGTAGCGTAACGCCTGAAAACGCTACAGAACTACTGCAAACCCCTGAAGTAGCTGGTGGCCTTGTTGGTGGAGCCAGTTTAGATCCTGAAAAATTCCATCAATTAGTCACCCAAGCACAAAAATAGTAGCCACTGGCAACTACTCCTAGTCCATGATCCCTATTTTCTGATCCCTATTTTCTGAAAACTGAAAACTAACCATCACAGCGATAGCGGTATCCACTGTTTTTCCTAGCCACTACAAAGACCTCTACTCCCTTTTCTTAAAAAAACCAATAACATCATCAATAAAATTTACAACGTCTGTAAATTCCACTTGGCCTTTTCGTTTTCTAAAATAGCTACTGTCATACATCGAAGAATCCATCGGCATAGACGCTATTGCCGACCGTGCATCCCTCTGCGCATCTTCCAATTTCATCTGTTGCCTTTGTTGAGCCTTAACTAGCCCCCCTTTTTCAATAAAATTGATGACTGCACCCAATTCATCCTTATCAAACCAAACTCCATGCGTCTTACAAAGGTCTAGTATCACGCCAGAAATTTTTGCATAGTTAAACCTATTCATCAGCTTATGGCAGACTGGACATGGACGATAGGTGATGGTTGTCTCAGGCATAACGCTACCCACGTTTGAGCCAAGCCCCAAAAAAATTCGACCTCTCTGCTCTCTGTCCGCACTTAAATTTTCAAAAATATCATTGTCTAGCCATGACCCACCACACCTACCGCAATTATGTAGTTTTATGTCTCCCAGTGTAGATGTCTCCATCTCCAACTTGCAGTTTGGGCATAGCAGTTCCCCCTGCTCAGATTCTGACTCATCTCCAACCGGATTCCCGCAGGCAGGGCAGTGCCTTGCATTCACAGGGACATGGCCAAAGCATTTGGGACATGCAACCCTCGAAAGGGTAGCCCTGCAATAAGGACAAGAAGGCGAATTTTCATCCACCAACGCACCGCAGGCAGAACAACGCATCGCTCGTGCTTCCATCCTCATCCCTTTCTTTCGCTAGAGGCTATTACGGAGCCTCGTTACCATCTGGAGCATCAATCTTGCCATCTTTACAATAGTAGTATAGCAATTCTGCATATTGCCGTACAACAATATGAATTGTAACCTTATATTATCGTAGCGATATGCTCGCTCAATCGATGATTGTTGTTTAACTTCTTTTTATCAACAAACGGACTTGCCATGCAGGATGAACAAATTTTTCGATCTATGATTTCCCAGAGCCTTGAAGAGTCTGCGATGGAGGGCATCGAATATGCAAAGATGCTGGGTGCTTGCGGGGCTGAGGCATTTCTATCAGTTTCGCGCTCCCGAAAGGCAAAGGTATCAAATGGCGAGTTAGAGGACTTGACTACCAGCAAGCGGGGAGGGTTGGGAGTCAGGGTGCTACGCCAAGGGAAAAACGGTATACAGGTTGGTAGCACAACCACCACAGACATGACCCGCACAGACGTAAAGGATTTATTTCAGCAAGCATGGGAACTCTCTGCCCTTGGTGATGAAGACCCTTGGATTCGCCAAGCTGAACCAGATGGCGTTGACGACCTGCCAAGTCGCTTTGATGCCCGAACAGAGGCACTAACTCCATCCGACCGCATTAAACGGGCGAAAAAATTAGAAAAATATGCACGAAAAGCATCCAAAAAAATATGCGCCGTCCGCGACTCATCTTGGGCAGATGGGTGCGGGGCTGGTTTATTGCTTACCGACAAGGGTATTCGTACTCCAGGAGTGGCTAGTTCCTGCTCGGCAAGCATCGAATTGGCCGCCGAAAACAATAACGATCGTCAAGCCGCATGGCACAGTGATATAGGGCGACATCCGGATGCAATAGATATTCAAGCCATTGGGCGAGAGGCCACCAAAAAAGCAAAGACAAAGCTAAACCCTAAACAACTACCAGCGGGCAAATACCCTGTAGTATTGCATCCTGAAGTTGCTGTTGACTTGTTAGGCATAGTCGCCGCCATGCTCAATGCAGAATCAGTATTGAGGGGTCGCAGTTTATTTGCTGGCAAAATTGGGCAACCCATTGCTTCGCCGATGTTGACTCTCATAGACGATGGACGCTTACCAGAGGGGCTTGGGTCATCGCCTTGGGATGGCGAGGGAGTGCCGACTAGAAAAAATGTGTTGATTCAGGATGGCATCTTAGCTTCCTACTTGCATAACCTCCGTACCGCATCCGAAATGGGAGTGGCTACAACTGCCAACGCTGGGCGTGGCACGGCTGGCAACCCTGGTATCACCGCTTTCAATTTGTTTCCTATTGCAGGCACAAAAAATCAAGAGTCCATCATTGCACAAGCGCACAATGGTGTATTAATCACTGAAATAATGGGGCTACATACAGTAAACCCTGTTTCGGGTGATCTGAGTGTTGGAGCCAGTGGCATACGCATCCGAAATGGTTCTCTCAAAGAGAGCGTTGACCGCATGACTTTTGCCGGAAACATTAGGGACATGCTACTCAACATAGTTGAAGTAGGCTCAGACATCCGCTGGTACGGTGCGTCAGCAGGATTGACGCTCTTGTTGGACGACATGATGCTGGGAGGTTGCTGATGCTGAGTTGCATTCAACTGACTTAAAACGCAACTTAATATTATTTCTTTACCTTCGACTCCCACTCCTGGGCAAGTCTGTCGTAGCCCTTTTCTTTTGCCAGCTCTGTAATCTTAGAGATATTCTTGAAACTGCTACCAAAACCAATGACTGCGTTAAATATCTTGTCTGCATCGAGTGGCTTATTAGCCTGTAGGTAGGCTTCTATCAGGTTGATGCCAATCGTGTCACCCAGCATACTCTTGGGTAGTTTAACTACAATTGCAACATCCACCGGCTCGCTTATCCTAGCATGTTCCCTCTCCCATACAGGCTCTAACAACGAAATCGCTTTACCCCAATCACCATTTGCCTTGCATTCTGCCAGATACTTATCCATGATAGATGGCGGAATACCTGAATCATCTGTTAGGGGGCTATATTTTATCTTTTCCATTAGCGTTTCAAGGAGCCGTCCGTCGCCTTCGATATCTCTCCAAAAAATCCATTGATACCAAAGTCCAATGTCGGATGGTTTTCTGCCGAGTAAGGGTTCAATTACCGCCAACATCCCCTGTGCCAAAGGCTTAATGGCTGGGTTAGGGTCAATTGTCTCTGAGATGAAAATAAAAGGTATCTCAGGCAAAACAATCATTAATTCAGGATGTTCACTCAGCATTTTGTTGAAGAGTCTGGTGACTATTTCCCTTTCCTCATCACTACCTATAACCCGTGGGGCACGAATGAGATGGAGTTCCACCCCCAGAGAGCTTCCGTTTTCAGAGATATAATTTTGTAAAATTTCTCTACTGCTTTTCATATTAGTGCGTTTAATAATCGCTTGTATGTCATCCCGGTCTGGCAAGTCAGTCCCCTGAGCCAGCATCACTCCAGTGCCATCCAGTAGTGCCCATTTTTCTCCGTCATCTTTTTTCCACCCAAGTGTGTCTATATCGCGAAAACCAACACTAGGATAAGTTGGAACCGCTGGCGAGAGCATGACACCTAACCGCTGAATATCACCAAACAGGCCCTTGTCTATTGCTAATCTTTCAGTAGCAACAAGGAAGCAAGGTTCCTGGAAGAGCGGTTTAGTATAGAGAACTTTGTTGACCAGCTCTCCACGTTCCCATATCTTTGCAATATCTTCCATATCCGCCTTACGTGCGGCATTTGCCGCCATAAGGGCATTATCAGACTTGTAATCGTCGGTGCTAATACTGCCTTCGATTCTAATCATTTCATCAAAAATGGTATGTGCTTCTTCAATTCTGCCAAGCCTTAACAGAGCTTCGAGATGTGGGGCATAAGCTGATTTTATTGGATAGCTCTCAATTTTTTTTGAATCACGCCAAGACCTTGGAACGAAGCTAATAAGTCCGGAACCAGGGTGCCAGTCGCTCTTTTGTGCCATGGCAGTCCGAGTAGTAAACCTTCTCGCCTGTTTCGCAAGATTAACTACCATATCCCAATCGCCTGCTATCATTGCCTCTTCTACGAGCCATGCACAGACTTCAGGAGAAGGTGAAACCAAATAGTTTTGAAAAATACTGAGTTTTACAAATGTACCAATAAAGCTATTCCATTTATATTCGGGTATGCTTCTGGCCATCCATGCCCAAATATTCCACAGAGTTTCATTAGCAGGTGACAACTCCAGAGCCGATTCAACGGTACCGATGTGCTTTTCAAATGCCTTTCGCATCAATTTGCTGTACCGCTCCGGTTGATCTTCTTCCTGTCTAAAAAACTGATTTTCAATGCCCAGCCAGTTGCCACTGAACACTCTATCCACCTCGGATGCCAGCACCAGCCATGTTCTCAAGTCAGTTTCATCATCCAGGTCTTCGGTGGGGTTGGTAGGCATAACGTGGATAGCTCTGCGACGGACTTCCTTCAAAAGATCTGTCTTTGCGTCAAGGTGGTCTGGGTTTTCTCTCAGGAAGTCTCTCACTTTTCTCAATGGGCTACGGACACCCCTCTGCTCAAGCATCTGATCAAACTCTTTGGAGTTGGGTTGTTCAACTCCAGAAACAATCAACTCATTTTTTATATCCAATACTGCCCACCTGGCAGTAGCACTGAGTGCATATCGTTGTCTGAACCATCCCTCAAAAGCATCAAGGTTTCTTACTCCAAAACTACTACTACCCTGACTTGAAAAAGCATTTCTGTCCAACAAAGTAAAACCATGTTCAAAAATACCCTCTGCACTGAGTATTTCTCTCCATTTGCCTATGTCCCCTGCCCTCCATTCCCCGATCAAAACTATCTTGTTGCCGTTATGCCTTATGAGCACGTATTCCATGTCTGTCTGAGAAAACATGGGCAAAACCGACACAACTGCTATCATGGTAAACATTGTTAGTTTTTTGAACATAATTGGATTCCTATACAGCTTTCAGCCTGGGTTTGGAACGCGGAACGGCCACAGTAATCAAATTGTAGCATATGTGTTTCGTTGAGCATAGCTACCCAGTGCTAACAATCTCCCCGTAATCTGACCATTAATTTTACGTGCTAGAATTGATACTGGAGGTCAGATGCTGAAGTGCTTACGTTCTACTACCACATGGGGATATTTCTGCGTCCCCTGGGGATTGGTGTCTGTAGTGCTGGTGACAGTTTTTGTTTTGTCAGCGGCTCCATTTATGGGTGGTATGAGAGCTTTCTTTGTAATTGGCAAGTGGTGGGCTAGGCAATTACTATGGATCAACGGTGCTGAATGGTCAGCCGAAGGCTGGGAAAGAGTTCCAGAAGAAATAAGAAATGGCACCATGTCTGCAATTTTTATGTCCAACCATGAAAGCCACCTCGACCCCCCCCTGCTCATGGGAGCCATTCCGGTTATGGCTGTCTTCATTGCCAAAAAAGAGATAAGGAATATGCCCTTTGTCGGATGGCTTACAAGAGCGGCAGGAATCATTTTTATTGATAGGGGCAACAGTGAAAAGGCCGCCAAGAGCATATCTGAAGCCGCAGAACAAATTAGGCAGGGAAAAAATGTCGTAATTTTCCCAGAGGGAACCCGAACACGGGATGGTCGGCTGGGGCAATTCAAAAAGGGGGGCTTTAGTTTAGCAATTAAAGCAGAAGTACCAATCGTCCCACTTGCAACGGTAGGGGGATGGGAAGTATTGCCCAAAGGTGCTAGGCATCTTAGGCCAGCTAAAATACAAGTCATTTTTGGCAAGGCCGTGCATCCGAAAGACTATCCAAACAGGCAGGCTCTCATGGAAGAAGTAGAAGGGCAGATTAGGGAACTAGTTGAAAGTGTGCGACACAGTAGATGATACCAAATTGAGTTCAGTACGAGTCATTACAACTAAAGCAACAAATTAGTTATAATAAATTCCACAAGCCAGCCATGTTGGATGGGAGGTGTTCACTTGAAAGCTACTCTTATTTCTTTACTTGTATTTTTTTCAACCCTTGAGGCACAGGACTACATAGCGCCAACTGAACCTGAAGTAATTGCACAATTAGAGCGTTGGAAGGACTGGAAGTTTGGCCTGTTAATGCACTGGGGGCCATATAGCCAATGGGGGGTTGTTGAATCTTGGTCGATCTGCCCTGAAGATGAAGATTGGAATGGGAGAATGGGGCCGTTTAGCAAGGAAGGCTATTTTCAATATAAGTCTGCGTACGAGGCTCTTCCGGAAACATTTAACCCCACCAAGTTTAATCCTGTCCCTTGGGCGGATGCCGCAAAAGATGCTGGAATGAAGTATGTCATTTTTACTACTAAGCACCATGACGGCTTTTGCATGTTTGACACAAGCACAACCGACTATAAAATTACAAACCCAGCTTATCCATTTGGTCGAAATCAAAACGCCAATATTGCCAAAGTTGTATTTGACACTTTTAGGTCAAAGGGTTTTGGCATCGGAGCATATTTTTCTAAGCCAGACTGGCATTCAGAAAACTATTGGTGGCCTCATTTTCCGCCATTCAACAGGCGCGCCAACTATAACCTAAGTAAATATCCTGAACGATGGAAGACTTTTGTTGACTATACCCACGAGCAAATAAGGGAGATAGTTACCGAATATGGAAAAATTGACATCCTGTGGCTTGATGGGGGATGGGTGCGGGCTCCCAGAGAAGATATTAATATGGCTCAAGTTGCGACAATGGCAAAGATGCACCAGCCTGGCATCCTGGTAGTGGATAGGGATGTTCACGGAGAGTTTGAAAATTACAGAACACCTGAACAGCAAATCCCTGAAACCGCACCGCCATACCCCTGGGAAACCTGTATGACTATGGGCGACTCATGGAGTTATGTGCCTGGAGATAAGTATAAAAGTACGACTACCCTGATTCATCTACTCTGCAAAATTGTTAGCAGAGGGGGCAATTTTCTACTCAATGTCGGTCCTGATCCTGAGGGTAATTTTGACCCCATTGCCTATACGCGTCTAAAGGAAATTGGCGAGTGGATGAAGGTAAACGGCCAAGCTATTTATGGTAGTCGCCCAATAGAAGTCAATTTTGAGTCTCCACTGCTCTTTACAAAGGGTAGTGATGGCTCATTGTACGCAATCCTGTTGCAGGATGAACAGACAACTGATCTTCCAGAAAAAGTATCAATTCCGCTTGCCCTAATCCCCAAAAAGCACCAAGCTTCTTTGCTGGGAACAGCGCGGCCCCTCAGGACGCAAGCGAGCCTAGATGATAAACTGACTGTATTTATTCCTGATAGTATTCGTAAAAAACCTCCCTGCCATCATGCTTGGGTTTTTAAACTATCATTTTAGGCTGACATATTTTTTGCAGGTGGTAAGCAATGCGCCCTGAAATCAAGGCTCCTAATGACTGGTCAACTATTACTGCAATAGATGCCCACACCGGTGGAGAGCCACTACGGGTTATCATTGACGGCCTGCCGGAAATTCATGGAAAAACCATTCTCGAAAAACGTCGATATATGAAGGAACACTACGACGACCTCCGAAAGGCAATGATGTGGGAGCCTAGGGGACATGCAGACATGTACGGGGCGATAATAACAGAACCAGTGACTCCAGATGGCGATGTTGGGGTGTTGTTTACACACAACGAAGGCTATAGCACTATGTGTGGACATGGGGTTATTGCCCTTGCCACTGTAATGCTGGATTTAGGACTTATCGAAAAACATGGAGATCACCCAATAATTAACATGGACACTCCTGCGGGACGCGTAGTCGCTACTGCTCATCGTTCCAAAGGAAGAGTGAAGAGTGTTTCATTTATTAATGTCCCATCATTCCTTTATGCTATGGATGAAACAGTAGATATTGCCGGGTTAGGCAAACTCAAATATGACATAGCTTATGGAGGAGCCTTCTATGCTTTTGTGCAGGCCAGCGATCTAAAGGTCGGATTGAGCATCGAAAATTTCCAACAACTCATTGAAGTAGGCATGGTTGTCAAAAACGCAGTTATGGCGCGCCGCAAGATCGAACATCCCTTTGAACCCGATCTGGGATTTTTATATGGCACTATTATCATTGGCCCTCCGCATAACAATTCAAACCACAGTCGCAATGTTTGCATCTTTGCTAATGGCGAGCTAGATCGCTCGCCCACAGGCACAGGGGTGAGTGCAAGAGCCGCAATTCACTTTGCCAAAGGCGAAATATCACTTGGAGAAAAAATCACCATAGAAAGCATTTTGGGAACGTGTTTTACAACCTGCGCCACTGCTGAAACAACTTTTGGCCAACATGATGCCATCATTCCTGAAGTATCTGGTCGAGCCTCGATCATTGGGCGAAATGAAATGTGGATTGACCCAAGTGACCCACTAAAATATGGGTTTATTTTTAGATGACGTTGCATTAATAAATTTTACTGAAAAAATTTTGGGACTACACATGGATATTGAAAGCCTGATGAGGTCAAAAAATGAACTGGAACCAAGAATAGTCCAGTTAATTACCCATTTAGACCCTGAACGGAAAGCTCTTGAGTTAGAACAGATTGAAGAACAGGCAGGTCAATCTGGGTTTTGGGATGATCCCGATCGAGCCAAGCCGGTATTGAAAAAACGTAGCCTCCTAACTGAAGATATTGATACATCCAAACGCCTTACTTCGGGGTTGGAAGATTTGGCTACTGCACTTGAACTATCCAGAGAAGATTCTGAAATGTTGGATGAGGCAAATTCTGTAGAAATATCATTGAGGGAACAAGTAGAATCGGCAGAGCTACGGATGATGCTGGCAGGCGAGCTGGATCAAAATAATGCAATCTTATCAATCGCTCCTGGGGCAGGTGGCACAGAGAGTTGCGATTGGGCAGAAATGTTGTTGCGGATGTATCTCCGTTTCTGCGAGTCAAAAGGCTGGAAGTCAGAAATGATTGACTACCAAGATGGGGACGAGGCTGGCATTAAGGGTGCAACTTTTATGGTGTCTGCTCCCTATGCCTATGGCTATCTCAGGGCTGAAGCCGGTGTACATCGCTTAGTGCGGATTAGTCCGTTTGATTCTGCAAAAAGAAGACATACCAGTTTTGCGGCGGTACATGTCGCCCCGGAATTGGATGGCACGATAGACATAGATATTCCTGAAAAAGAACTCCGAATTGACGTATTTCGTGCAAGTGGTGCAGGTGGACAGCATGTAAACCGCACTGAATCAGCAGTGCGCTTCACCCACCTGCCAACTGGGATTGTAGTGAGTTGCCAAAATGAACGTAGCCAAATCCAAAACCGTGCGACGGCAATGAAAGTTCTTAAAGCTAGGCTATATGAATTGGAGCAGAGAAAAATACAGGAAAGAATATCTACTGCATCAGGTGAAAAGGCAGATGTGGCGTGGGGTAGCCAAATTCGTAGTTATGTTTTGCAACCTTATCAAATGGTAAAGGATCACAGAACTCAGTTTGAAACAAGCCAGACACAAAAAGTTTTGGATGGCGACCTAGATAATTTTATCCGCACCCAACTGCTAGCAAAGAGTCTCAGAGCTTAGACCATTCTGGCATCTGCAACAGAAAGCCTACCGACTAAACCGCCGTAGCATCTTCATGTTCCTTCGATATGCTACGCCTCTTGTGAAATTAATCGCAACTTGTTTGGGGAAACGAGTTATTGATGCCGCAAGGCCAATAAAAGTTCGCATGGTAGACGCTGATTGTCGCCCATCCCTAGCGGCATTATCGTAATAGACCATCAGTGCATTTCTCATCACAGTTTTGGGTAGATTAAAAAGCCCGAAGGATTCGATGACATCATGGTTTATTCTTCTTGTACCGTCCTGCTCAGTGACGATAAAATCTTCTGGGCGTATTTCTTGTTGCATCTAAACCCCCACGACCTCTTTAATCAACTATAACCCACAAAAACATTTAATACTAATTATGTCTGTGGATGCAACAAAAACTCTATGTTTTCATTTTTTTCCGCTGTTGTTCGCCTTTGCCAGTCATTTTCAAACAATATCGCTGGGTTTCCATCGCCATCTTCCACAAGCTCCCCCCAATATTTATTTGGCTCTGGCCACCCCCCCAATAACCACCTAGCCATTTGGATATTCCTGTTTTCCAGTATGACAGGGCAAGAATATTCATCTTTAAGGCGATGTTGAAGTACCTCAAACTGCAACCTGCCAACTGCTCCCAAAATTGGAAGAGGTGCCCCACTCTTCGGCCAAAATACCTGAACCACCCCTTCTTCGGAGATTTGTTGGATGCCCTTTAGAAACCCCTTTCTGCCACCGGGGTCTGCTAATCTGACTGAGACAAACTCCTCTGGAGAAAATCTAGGGACGGCATGAAAATTAACCATACCCTGGGCACTTAGCACATCGCCCACGCGAAACATTCCTGGATTTATTAGCCCCAGAATATCGCCTGGATAGGCTTCGTCAACTATTGCCCTTTCGCGACCAAAAAACATGTGGGGGTAATTTAGTTTGATTGTTTTCTTTTCTCTGACGTGTAGTGCGTCCATACCCCGCTCAAAATGTCCTGAAACCACTCTGGCAAAGGCTACTCGGTCACGATGAGCTTTGTTCATGTTGGCCTGCACCTTGAATATGAATGCTGTAAAAGCTGTGTCTGGCAATATCTCGCCACCATCTTTTTGTTGGCGAGGTTTGGGACAAGGGGCCAACCCTAAGAATTCGTCTAAAAATTCAGACACTCCAAAATTGTTTATGGCAGACCCAAAAAACAATGGTGATTGCTTGCCTTCAAGAAAACTATTTTTATCAAATGTAGGCAGAACAGTTTCCATTAAAGCAATATCGTCTTTTAGCCTCCCTTGCTCTTCCCGTGTAAGCAGTTCTAATATTTCGAGGTCATCCAAGCTACCCTGACCTAATACCCTTGCCTTTTGTCCAGCTTTTGTTTTTTCAAAAACTTGGATTTGACCAGTTGCCCGGATATATACACCTTTGAAGTCGGAGCCACTGCCGATTGGCCATGTCATTGGAACTGCGGAAAGTCCAAATAATTCCTCTACCTCGTCAATCAACTCTACTGGTTCTCTTCCGGGCCTGTCCAATTTGTTAATAAAGGTAAAAATGGGGAGCTTGCGCTCACTTGCAACGCGGAACAGTTTTTTTGTCTGATCTTCTACCCCCTTTGCACAATCGAGTAGCATCACAACACTGTCGGCGGCTGTTAATGCTCGATATGTATCTTCGCTAAAATCCTGATGGCCTGGGGTATCCAGTAAATTAATTGCAAACCCCTTATATTCAAACTGCATTGCCGCACTTGTTACGCTAATGCCTCTCTCTTGTTCGATGCTCATCCAGTCGGACTGCGCCAGTGTACCGCGCTCCCTACCCTTTACAGAACCAGCTCTGTCTATCGCTCCGCCATAGAGCAGGAGCTTTTCTGTCAAGGTTGTCTTGCCAGCATCAGGATGAGAAATAATTGCAAAGGTTCTTCTACGCTCTATCTCGGAAACAAGGGACATTTATACTCCAAGATATAAAGTTTACATGTTTTCCATAGCATTTTCTAAAAATAGTAGCAAGCTATGCGTTTATGGGAATGAAAATCTATTTCGCCACAGGAGCTAAATTTCCCCATCTGCTTCCCATATCAGCAAATCCTAGCCGGTTTGCCAAATTTCTTGCCCTCATGGCCGCGCCAGACCAACCGCCATCACTAAACCACCGCTGGACAATTGCATCTGCAGTGCTGGCTTTTTGTTGGCGCAACAATACTTCAATATACGGTTCTGCAACATTGCTCCATGCACTGGTGTTTAAGGTCGCAGAATTGCCTCCAGATGGCCTATTGCCACCTCGAAGTGGTAAACTACCCTGCCCACCCCTGTTTGGTGAGCCTGGCTTTTCTAATAACGCTTCCCAAGCTCCCCTTGCAACATCCTCGGCCATCCGCCAATCCTGCCTGTTGATGCAATCCCTGATCCAATCCCTTCGAATAAGAGGTGAGGGTATTTCTTCGGGGCGGTCATTGGGGCTGGGTGCCAGACTGGCCGTTAGCGCACCCAAATCTCTTCCACCAGCTACACGTTGGACAACTAACCATAAGTCCCATAGTTCAATACTGGATGGACGCTTTTGAAGTGCGTATTCAATATCTGGTAGCCATCGCAGATATAGCTTCTTCATCAGAGGGCTATACTGCCCCTGTGAACTGACAATAGAAGTTCCTCCGCCTCTAAACAACCCAGCAGGGGTAGAACCTATATTCGCCATACCACTCCCTCTGAAGGGATTGCGACCCCATAGCTGAGCGGTGTCCTGTTTCCAAATTCCATTTTGAAATACATAATCGGCTTCTTTTGCGTATTGACCCCAAATATCCAAATCTATGTCTGAATCTAGCAATTGTGGCTCAGAGGCAGGTGCTGGAGTGTTGTTGTTGAATTGAGAACCACCTCGAATTGTGGTTGTCATCCCAAGTGCATTTTGCGTCTTGGTTTCAGCCACTGCTCGTAATTCTCCAAGGAGGGCAAGCCTGGCCTCGGCATGTTCTGGATAGCTGGAAAGAAATTGTTGTAAGACCTCAGCACGGCTTCGAAGCCCGACACTTCTAAAGCCATCCACTATCATGTCAGGCGCAGGAGGCTTGTCACTACTGAAGACGACTGTTCCGTCTGGTAGCATGAGACACCACCTTGATGCACCAGGTGTCCAACCCTCCCTTAATATCAATTCTGCGCCTGCACCTGCTTTTGCATCCAGTCTAATAAAGTTGAGGTTTAGTGGTAGCAGTGGGTCTTGTCGTAGCATACTTGCTACTTGGGCTTCCAAAGGGGTATCTCGGTTATCTAGGAGTATCAACGAGGCTGGCGGTCTGCCTTGAACCATATTCAATATCACTGGCAGAGAATCACCTATACCTCTACCCCCCGGCCTTTGGTTCTGCCCTTGGCGCTGGCCCTGAGAAATCAATGGTAACGAAAAACAAAGCAGTAGTGCAAAACCCAAATATTTAACTATCATGCCTCTAAAAACATTGCTATCTCTGTTTACAACTCTCATCTTTTCCACCTCATCGCAATTTGTGGCAACTCACAGCGCAACGCAACAGTTGCGGCCAGGTCGAATATTCCTTCCCACCCAGCATTTTCATTTAGTTGGTAAATGACTGTTTCAGCTCCTACAATATCTCCGGTCATCAGAAGTGACTCAAAGAGAGGATCAAATAGCTGTCGCCACTGGATTTCAATCGTTCTGGGGTTTCCAAATCCCCCACCCCACTCTCTGACAGCGGCAGTGCCCAAACCGCTCCGAACCATAGACATCCTCTGACTAAACTGTAACCATGATTCCCATAACATATCCCGAACATCCCGCCAGTATCCTGTTCGCCTGGCTTCTTGTAGCAAAACCATCTTGACCTCATACGGCGGCCATGTTCCTTGGGCTAAGTCGGGCATAGGTGACAGGCTATTAACAAGCCTCAACACAGACCTGTCGCCTACCACCAAAAACATGTGAAGCCATATCCCCCACAACCTGTTGCTACTAGGCCATCTCCGGAGTGCATCTTCAACCAGCCCGATGCGTTTATTGTAAATATTTTTTACGATTTGGCTGTGCCTATCTAAGTACTCTTCTCCAAAATCAAAAGAAAAATCTGATTCTAACCACTGATCATTTGCCATTAGCCTGTCAAATTCGTCTGCCCACCTGAGCCAAATTTTTGTATCGTCTTCTTGGGACAACTGAACGGGCTGTTCTTCGGTTCTAACTGCTTCCATCGCTTCAGTCAAACGCCTGTTCCGCCAAGGGCCTCCAAGTTGTCGAGGTTCATCGTTGCTTGTTTGGTTTATCTGATCTCCTAGAACACCCCGAGTTCGCTCTTCTGCAATGCTTCTAAAAACATTTAGCAAAGCTACTTTGCCATCAAGATTATCCGGATAGCGGCGAACAAAGGCTCTTAACCTGGTTACCGGGCTTTCTATCCCAAATTGGGTCAACTGGTCTGCAAGTGCACGGCCACTCGGAAGGTCTGTCCCATGAGCCAAACATCGCTCCTGCGAATCAAAAAAAGCCCAACGAAAACCTGAATCCAATGAAAATCGCGATTTCAAGTGTTGCAGAAGGCCGTCATCCCTTTCACTGCCTACGCTCCACAGACGTAGCCTATAGTCAGCCAAACTCTCTTCCTGAAGCAGTTTCCTGAATGCTTTATTTAGCGAATTATCTTCATCTTCAATGACGATGAACATCCCACGAGGCGAACTTCTCAATATTATCTGGAATCTATCTGCAGAGAAATTAGGAGCAGATTGTGCCATCAAAAAATTTGACAGCACGCAGAGTAAAAAACCGATTGCCTGCTTCATTAGAACCACCTCAATAGGTCTGCATAATAATAGACCAATAGTTTTAGTATAAAGATTAGGAAAAAAATAGGGGCAAATCGTTTTTTTTCGGAGTCTACCGCTCCGTTGTTTCTAAACCCTGACGGGTTTTGAAAATGGCCATTTACCACAGCACCATATTTAGGTAGACCCTGTCCCTGTCATCACTGGGCGATCCCAAGATACCTCCTGGTGATACCGAATGATGAGTGTTTAAAGATGTCCATCAGCTCACCGGTACTCTCCAGCCTTCCATGCAAAGTAGCCGAAGGTCTTTCGCAGAGAGTGACAGCTTATCCTTCCAGATGCCTCTATCCCCTCCGCGGCGGCCCGAATTATTCGCCATGCGTGTACTCGGCTTATGGGTTTCTCTAGCTTGCGATTGTTGCCGAAAACATACTCTCCCTGCCTCTCTGCTAGGCAACGCTTTAGGGCCGCTATCGCTTGGCTGTTTAGGGCTATCACCTTTTGCTTCCCTGTCTTTTTTTCAGAAAGATCTACATGTGAACGGAACTCACCCAGCCCGGCATCGTAGACATCCTCCCATCTGAGTCTCAGGATGTCTACTATTCGTAATGCAGTGTAGGCTCCGAGGACAATTATGGCGTGGTTCCTAGGGTTGCCCCTTTTCAGCCAGTAATCCGTCATCTTGCGTAATTGTTTCTTGTCCCTGATAGGTTCCGCTGTCGCCATAAGATTTCTCCCCAAAAAGCAGTGTGTCATTCGTTACGAGGCTACAACGCCACATACCAAAAGACCAATGTAACAATTATATAACCAAACTTATAAATAAAATCAATAATGCCAAAAATTAAGATAAATTTTTGTTAATACAGCTATTTACGTTTTTTTGTTCACTTATAGCAGTTCAACTACAAAAAGTTGAACCGCAATACCCTACCTCGGCTCGCTCCACCCATCAGCCTTCGTCCAAGTATCTCGAATTTTTTCAGCCTTTGTCCATTGTCCCAATTTTTCGTAAGCCTCGCAGAGGGGGTTGACGTATTCCACCAGTAGATTTCTTGTCAGTCTGTGGCTGATAGATTCTTCCGCATCAACCCGATTTTGGTAAGTCTCCCAGATAGGCTCTACCAAATTGATGATCTGCGTCCAAGCGTCCAATGATTTGTATTCCTTTATTAGTGCAGGATATACAAAAGTGGGCGGAAAACCGGACTGATCGGGGACTGGGGTCAATGTCTCCATAAATGAGGGTAATGACCTATTTGTAAATGGGGCAAATGCAACCCATATTTCCCACAGCTCTTTTGTGTGTGGGCGGTTCTGCAATGCCACTTCTACAGATTCGATGTACCTTCTTGCGAACTGTTGCAATAGCTTGCTGTTTTTGATAGTCGGCGCGTTTAGGGGATTTTGTGGCCACAATATGAAATCGGGTCGTGCCAATATGCTGGGAAGCAGTACGGTGGCAAGCCTGATGTAGTCAGTCCATATTTCCCAGTCGCTGGAATCGCTAATGTAACCTGATTCATCCTTCTCTGCGCTCAGCGTCCGGTAGTGGGCAGTACCCCAATATGAAATGAGCAACAATCCTTTTGCCGTCACAGAGTCAGGGTGCTTGTCAGCAAATTCCTTGTAAATGGACGTGTGGCTCTTTATACCCGTAGATTTTACTACTTCAAAGATGGCTTCTGAGCTAGGCTCTGAATGGCCCCCGTGGTAGTATTTCTTGTTATTATCGAGGATGCCCCAGGTATATGTATTTTTGGGCAGGCGTTCCCTCTCGATCAATTCCTCTGCTATTGGCTGGTCGTGCTTCCATGTATAAGGGCGAACCGTATATTCCTCAAGCCCTGCCTGATTCAGCAAAAATAGCAGGTTTTTCTTAAACAGGTCTTCCTCTTCGGCTCCGGCAGGGGTATTGGTCATTGCGTTGCCTGTTTGGGGGTCGATAAATGCGTTTAGTTGCTCAACTTTGGAAGGCTTTGGCGGCTCAATGATGATCAAGTACAATAACCCTTTGCGGGTAGACAAATTCTCCAGGGCATCCTCACGACTCTTTTGTCGGATTACGTTGCCTACAATTGGATCGCCTAAAAAGGATTCTTGTTCGTCTGCAGTGCGGCTTTTCTGCGGGGGAACTGCCTGGGGGAATGTATGGTTTACTGCCTTTGCCATCTCAACTGCCTGCCTCGTCTCTTTTTCTAAAGATGGCCTGGACGAAATGTCAAAGTAAATTTCATTTGCTTTGACAAATTCCTTGCTATTCAGACAGGCTTCCAGCAATGGCAATGTATAGCCATTGGCATAGCGATTTCTGTTCAATGGATCAGCCGGGTCTCTGTCTGCAGGGATTATGCCCACGGGTGCCCACCTATCCAATGATGATTGAATCATTGGCCACTCAGGCCATGACATTTCCACTAACTTTTGCCACAAATTATTTTGTCTTGCCTCCTGTTTCATCCACTCCTTGACATTAACCGGCGGCCAAACCGTGCCACTTTCCTCTGGCAGAGTTGGTAATTCAGGAAAATAATCCAGAATCTTTCTGTTAGAGGCTTGCGCCATCTCCTGCCACATCTTCCAAAGATTGATGTCGTTCTGCCTAGCCTCCAATTCTCTTTCTACTGTCCCAAGGTTCTTTTTATAGAGTGCTTTCATTTTTGGGCTGTAGAGTGCCATGTTTTCGAGTTGCCCCCTCGCAAAAAAACCTGGTAGCATGGACACCCAATCGCCAGAATTAAAAGAGGCACTAAACATATCTGCCAGTTCACCCCAGATATTTGCGTCAGACTGGTCGTCCAGCATTTCGGTTATCTGGGGGGCGATCGTACTACCCATGGAATCCAGTCGGTTGTTATTTGCAGTGAGGTTTAGTGCCTGGCGGGTCTTTCTGATAGCGTATCTCTCAAGTTCTTTCATCAGTGCAAGGCAAATGTCCAGGTTGGATGGATTGCGACGCAGTAGGCGTTTTAGGGATTGAACCTTGTTTGGTATGCCAATGCTTTGATAGGCACTTTCGAGTTCTTCCGGGGTAGGCATCCTTGTGCCAGAGGCGACCATGTTGCCTATGTAATAAAATGCCCAAATATCTTCGCTGTGCCGCTCTGAGTCTATCTTTGGCGTGTTGGCTGGCTGGGTTTCAAAGTCTGCCACCAGTGGCTCCCAGCCCACGAGTATCCTGTTACCCACAATGGCATTTATTGCAGACCTATCTGTCTTGCTCTTGTTGTAAAACAGTATGCCCTGCTGGTTTGATACGGCGTTGCCCTGAAATTGGGATCTGGTACCCTGTGCTCCAAGGTAGAAACACATACCAGAAATGCCGAGTATCAGAGAAATGTCAATCAAGCGTCTCAACATGGCAACACCTCAAACCAAACCATAGCCATGAAGGCTGGTCATACTTTTCACTGTAAGGAGTCAATACTCCTATTCAAGTTGCTTTATCTTCCAAGAGGGGGCTGTGGCAACCCGCCTGGAAGCTGGTTTGTACCAGGGAACTTCCCTTCCAATGCATCCTTCAGTTCCTCTTTGGCCAAAAAGTAAGTCATCATAGAAAGTTGACCGCTATCACCGCCTTGATTATACATAAGGAGCACATAGGTAGTCCCTTCTTTAAATGGCCTACCTTGACCAAATGGTTTGGCATTGCCAACAGCCCTTCCATTTGCCAGCAATGTCCTCTTTCCATCCAGACTAACCAGTGCAAGAGCGTTGCTTAGCTCGGACACGGGCTTGGAAAAGCTGTATGTATCTGATTGAGGAGATCCCTCGATTTTGGCCTTCCCATTCTCATTAAATGAGATTTCCCACCTGTGCGTCTCCTTAGAATCCTGCTCCAGCAGATAAGCATCCTTGGTGATTGCATATCTGCCTCCTGCTTCCGCCGCTTTCGCGGCAGTTTTCTGGGTGTCTATGATTTTGTGCTTCAGTTTCAGCTCTACTTGAAAGACAAAATCCTTGGGAAAGCCGACTGCATGTATTTCAAAGTTGATTTTGTTCTTACTCTCTTGTGCACCAATGGCCAAGGTAAAAATCGAAGCCATGATTAGTCGTAAAAGCACTTGAGCCTCCTGCAGGTAGATTTAAGTAAGCCAAGGTTTGTAGTAACATCACTTAATGACACGGATGTTGGATATATTTATTTTATTGCCATTACTATCATGTGCTTCCTTGACGGAACCATCAGGATTGAACTGGAGCGACATCTCCATAGGGGCCGGTGCCTGAATGTCGGACAAAAAATTTATGTCTATTGCTGGCTTGCCGTCTTCCTCACCATCGTTCTTGATCTGGAAGGTGTAGTTTGCTCTGGGAGAAAACCGTTGAACATTCTTTAGGGGTACTTTTGCGTCTATTTCTCCGTCAACCAGCAGGGCCAATTCCCCCTCAAACTCGATCCGTATTACGGGAATTCTGACATCCTCTGGGATGGGCAGTTTGGCTGGGAATATATATTCCACGCTTAAGGGAGTTTTGGTTACAGACTTGCCGTTACTATAGGAAATATCCCAAGTGTGGGCCGTATCAGAGAGTACGGAGCAGACTATGTTGTCGTCCGATGTATCTAGGGCCCCGTTTGCAATAAACATCTGCCGGTCTACCTTTTCCAAGTCGGAAACGACAACTTTTGCCCTTAGCTCCATCCTGAAGGCGTAGTTGTCTGGAAGCCCTGTCGGGTCTACAGTGAACTTTACGGTTCGGGGCCTGGCATCCTGCTGTGCACTGGGTGCTGTTTGCCCTGAGGCTTGGGGCTGTTTTTCCTGTGGGGCATTAATGGCCACAGCCAAAGTTAGGCATTGAATGAGATTGACGAACATGATGTAACTCCCTTAGAATTATTGTTAGTATGCCATCGTTATATAGAAGGTTCCCATACACATGCTAACTGGTTTACAGCACGGTCAGGTTGGTCAAAGATAGGCATTGCCCTACGTGCCAATGATACATGAGACACCTAACCAGGAGTAA
>WRHW01000039.1 GCA_009783055.1 Holophagaceae bacterium | reverse complement strand
TGTTGGAATGAAATTGCAAAGCGAGCATAAAAGCCACCTAAACCAATGTAGCTGGCGTGACTGCCTCGGACATCCGAGCATAGCGAAGGATTCCGAGAAATTTTTGATTATGAGGGTGACTGCCTCAATAAACCCCAAAGCGATAAAAACGCTGGTCATGGCGGAGATGGTTGGCGTGACTGCCTCGGACATTCGAGCAAAGCGAAGGATACCGAGAGATTGAAGGCGCAGACGAACGACACGGTTTTGCAATCACCTCACCTAGCCATCAGGTACTACTCGATACTGAGCAACCCAATAACCTGATCCAACTTTTCTATCCAATTTGGGTCTGAAGTGAAGCCTATTGGCAAAGAGAATTCTTCTGCGGATTGAAGGAGTATTGGCTCAAATTGGTCGGAAACCACAAAATGCTTTAGTTCTTTTCGTCCTTTAGTTTTTTCGTGGATTTTACGGAAAGAGTTGATAGCATCTTCGGGGTCGCCACCACTTTCCAGAGCTACCAGGGTTGCATTTACGTTTTGCGTAGTTTGGACGATGTGGCTATCTATGCTTTCGCATTGAGTTATGCGGACATATCCAGCGGTTTTAAGAAAGCGAATCAATTCCATACATTTTTCACCATTCTGTTTTATCAACAACAAACTGCAGGTGCGACGTGCGAGACGCAAAACGGTTGGGGGTGGAGGGTGGAGCTCTCTTTCTAATTGGTCTAAGGCATCGTCATCTGGCTCAATATTTGTCCCAGCTTTTTCTATTTTGCTATCTGAAGTATTTGATTCGGAATTTCCAGCCGATTCTGGTGAGGATGCCTCAGGGCCTTTTGCCCCGCCCATATTTCCCATTTTCTCTCGAGCTTCCAATGCTTTGATCAGTGTTTCTTCTTCCTCAGAATCAAGCATCCCAAAGACAAAAGCCACAAATATAATTGATTTCTTTTCGCCAACATGGGCAACTGTGCCACGCAATCTAAGTGGAGCTTTTAATTTTGGCAACCCATCAATGCGAATAATCGGAAAGCTCTTTCCTCTTTCAAACATTGCTGTATCTAATTTTAGCCTAGCTCCATCCTCGATTCGGAAGGCTCGGTCTGGCCTAAATGAACAGCCACCAATCGATAGATCAAATAATTGACCAGAGGCACTAAGTCCTGGGAGGTTTGCATCCTGCACATAAACATAGACATTTTCCCTGGGGCGAAAAGTATATCGTTTATGCTCTCGCCTACCTGCCTTCTCCATTGTTTTTGGTAAATTAAACAAATACTGAAGATGGCCATACCTGTTTTGAAATAATAGCATTGCCTTCCAGTGTTCGCCCAATGCCCCAATTGATACCCTGCATGGTGTTTCAGCAGGTAATTGTGCTGGCAGTGGTCTAATCATTTTTAGAACTATTTGCATTGTTCCTTGATCGATAGAGGCAACACTGGAAGAGTAGGGCATTGTTTTGGCTCCCTCTACATTTAGAGGGAACTCATCCTGACTATTCAGCAGTTCGAGAAATGCCTGTAGAACTCTGCTATCGCTATCTGGAGAAGATTGATCCAAAAGGGGTGCCTCCAATACCCTTTACTGCAAGGTTGCGATCAATTGGCATCGACCGCAAAAGACAAAGATTTGAAACGTAAGTAAATGCTGTATTTTCAATAAATAGCTGACATTGCTTACTAGTTGCCTATACCAAATTGCAATTTTTTGCAACTTGGTTTGACTATATAAGTATTAGCACAATTTATGCCGTAACCCAGTTTCTGAAAACCATTTTTCAGGTATAGTCGTTTACTTATACCATTTCACCTTTCTACTGCAAGTAATACCTTCTGCAAAGATACGCCGGGTCAGGCTTTCCATCTGAAAACTGATAACTGAAAACTGTGAACTGGTATAAACCAACGCAGTCGTATCTCCATAATTCTGTACTACTTTTTAGGTAATTCACTATACAACGAAAATTAGAACTGCCTCAGCAAATATGTATGGAAGAGAAATCGGAGTCGGTTTTTCTTTCTTGACCCCAATAATTGCACCAATGTTGTTTCGACAGAATAATTCATTGTGCCAAAAGCAAAAGCAACAAAAATGGCCTCTCCTCTTTCGGTCACGTGGGCTACCTCACCTCGCAACTTGATTGGCCCTGTCACACCATGTAGCCCAGAAATGCGAATGAGGGGAAAGCTCTTTCCTTTATAAAACAGCGAAGTATCCAATGCTAATCGTGCTTTGTCCTCCATTCGGAAAGCGCGATCAGGTCTAAATACCATCCCACCTGCCGAAAGGTCAACAAGTGGTCCATCTGCTCCAAAGCAATTTAAACCTGCGTCTTGAACAAAAACAGTGATATTTTCCCTCGGTCGGAATGGATATCGCCTGTATTCTCGCCTACCTGCTTTTTCCAGAGATTTGGGTAAATCAAACAAATACTGCAAATAATCGACTCTTCCCCTGTAGAGTAGCCTAGCCTTCCAAAACTTTCCCAAAGCTCCGATAGAAACCTTGCAGACCGTACCCTCCCGTAACTGAACTGGCATTGGTCGATGTAATCTAAGGACTACCTGCATGGCATCCGCATCTAGGCTCAATATGTATGGCGAGTGTGGCAAGCCCTTTGAACCTTCTATGTCTAGGGCAAACTCATCCCCATTTTTGAGTAACTCAGTAAAGGCCTTTACCACATTGTCGTCTGGTTCCGAGTCAGCCTGCGTGATAGATTTGGATTTTCTCTTTGCTTTGAAAGGAACTCGCTTTAATAGGCTTGGCAAAGTTTTTTCTTTTGCTATGGCTTTTTCAAAGGTTTTGGGCAAACAAAAAACATAGTGTAAATGGTCTGCTCTTTCCGTGAATTTGAGCTTTGCCCTCCAGCGTTGCCCAAGAGCCTCGAAGGAGGCGAGTATTTGGTCTCCCTTCCGAATATTATCCGGCAGAGGTCTTCGGGTCTCAACTAAAATTTGTTGCTCAATATCTTCAATGCCCACTACCTTTGAAAGGTTGGGTAACTCTTTGGAGCCTTCAAAAAACAGCGTAAAATCAAGCTCATCCTGAAGGAGTTCCAAAAACGCCTTGAGAACTTGGTCGTCTTTTTCATTTGAAAACTGACTCAAATGGTGAAACCTCCAACGGGGTCAATTAGTCAGACACTGCATACAAAAAGATATTTTATTCTATTATTAGCTCACAGAGAATAGAAAGGGCAGGGTGGCGCGGAAATACTCTGATGAAAATGTATCTTGTTCGCTCAGCAGTCATAAGGACTGGAAGAAAAACTGACCTTTCTGACCTAAACCTATTTATTTTTACCAAAATCAGGGCATTCTATTAGAAGCTCCTATGGAGTTTGGATGCTGGAAAAAGATTACATGCTGGGTAAATATCAGATTATCGAACGCCTCGGCGCAGGCGGCTTCGGCACGGTGTATTTAGCCGAGGATCGCCTTTTGAATCGGCGAAAGGTTGCTCTAAAAGTGCCACACCAACAGGGTGATGAAATTCTGACATTGCACGAGCCTCGGATAATGGTAGACCTAGACCACAAAAACATTGTCAAATTAATTACTGTTGAAGAGAATGATGGTTCCTATTTTATGGTGATGGAATACGTCCAGGGCGTGAGTTTAGATAAACAGATTAGGCAAGAGCGGAGTATTCAACCTCAAGTGGCTTTGGGCATAGCAATTGGAGTATGTTCGGCCATTGAGTTTGCTCATTCCCACAAAATAATCCATAGAGATTTGCGCCCAGCAAACATCCTTATGACTCTGGATGGAATTCCCAAGGTTACAGATTTTGGCACAAGCAGGATATTAGATTTACAAAAAGAGAGTTATGCCCGTACCCGCATAGGCTCTCCGCCGTACATGGCACCTGAGCATTTTCTTGGGCGAGCAGTGTTTCAATCTGATTTGTGGTCACTAGGTGTAACCATATATGAAATGCTGACCGGCACAGTACCCTTCTATGATGTTGATCCAGTAAAGATTGCCCAAGCATATAAAACCCGCGAGGTAGTGGCTCCGCACCTACGTAACCCACAGATTCCGAAGGTTTTTTCAGAAGTAGTAATGAGATGCCTAAAAATTAATTTGGGAGACAGATACATCACCGCGAAAGAATTGCTTAAAGACTTAAACAGATTATGTGAAGTGTTTCAACCAGAAGCTCAACAGACTATCTCTCTTCCAACAGTGCGTAGTTTCAAGGTTGCAAATCCTCCCATTAATCAAGAGGCACTACCGACTACATGCAGGTTTTGCTATCAACCCTTGCCAAGAATGACATCGATTTGCCCCCGTTGTAGGGAAAAGAACTAAAGTGACAAAGAATGATTCTATAGTGAGAGCAAAGCCTTGGTTGAAGAGGCTTAGTTATGCTCTCGCTGGAGGCACTGTAGTTTTTTCAGGTGCCGCTTGGTTTGCCAATACAAATTTTATGAAGAGGGTTTATTTGCGGTCGATTGCCGCAACTGTCAAAGATATTTCAGGTTTGGACTTTGGAGCCACAGGTTTGTCATTCAGCCTTCTAAAGGGACAGGCCACTCTATATAACCCAAATATTGGTTCTGGTTTATTCAAAGCCGACAGCGTAAACATATCAGTAAATACTTTATCTCTCTTTAGAGATAAGCCCGTCATTAAAAACCTAATTATTGTTAATCCAGTTTCCGTAATCAGTCCAGAAGACTTAGCCAAAATCCAAACAAAGGATTCTGGTGGCTCCGCATCAAATTGGGTTATTGACAGATTGGAAATTCACAATGGCTCCATAGTTCTAAACTACCCAGATTGGGGGAAAGCGGAAGTAACATACAACATCAAGGGTACTGGTAGTGGCAACAGACAGCTATCACTTGAAGCAATCTGCCCCAAAATTGTAGTGTCAACCGCCTCGGCCACATTGGATGGTAGTAGTAAGATTCTATTGGATATAAACGAAAATAATTTCCAACTTCGAGAATTATTATTTGATAGCGACCCGCTAAAAATTCAGGCTACAGGAAATGTAGATATCGACAAGGAAAATTACCAAGGTAGTGCAACCGGTCGTTTACAAAGCCAGCACTTATCTGAGCTTTTTGGCCAAGAACTTGTCGGACTGGATGGTAGCGTAGATTTATTAGCATCTTTGTCAGGCGATTTTGAAAATATTAAATGGACTTTTGAGGCTACCGGCAAAAAAATTGAAACACCATACCCAAGTCTGGAAAATTGCAGATTGGAAATTAATGCAAGCGGAAGTGGCTCTGGTATTGATATTAATAGACTAGCAATACATACAGATGAGTCCCAATTTCAGATTCATGGAAAACTTAGTAAGACGGATAGCAGTTTGGGTATTCGTGGAATGGGTCTGCCTCTTAGTGTTTTTTCAAATTTTCTCAGATCAGATGTATTGGATTCCACCACAGCCGAGATTAATGGAGAGTTTACAAGTCCATTTCCAATGTGGAGTACCGAAGTATTCATGCACCATAATTTAGACATAAATTTGGCACTCACACGAGAAAATAGTCCCGCTGGAAATTTTGTGGCTTCACTTACCGATAATTCTGTAACGGTTAAATCATTTCAAATTGATAATCCAGAGATGGTTGCTTCAGCTAATGGCACGATAGCCTTCAAGCCGCTATTAAATTCAGACGGCAATCTTGGTTTTAGCCTCACGTCACTAAATTTAGACGCGACTCTTTCCACGAGTGCCGAGCAAGTGGCTTTCACTCTGGATAAATGGGATGTTGTTGACCACTTGCCTATTTCTGCTAAGGCAATAGCAACGGCAAAGATAAAGTGGTCGCAATCAAAAGACTTGGAGTTGAACGGAAATATATCGCTAAAGGATCCGGTTTATTTTGGAGCCACAGCAAATACTTTACAAGCTGATGTCAGAATAGAATCAGAGAAGTTTTATTTGGATAATATCCAACTAAATCGTAATGATTCGAGTGCAAACGGCAATCTATGGGTGACTTGGGCTTCAGTACCAAAAGGTGATGACCAGATATATATGCGTTATGAATCTAACGGCATACCACTATCTGAAGGCTTAGACGCAGGTATTGTCAACCAAAAAGTACTCAAAAATATGGATACATCAGGACTAGTGGATGGTTGGGTGACGATAAAAGGACCATTTGATAATTTACAGCTAGACGCAGAAGCAACACTCTCTGACGGCTCAGTGGGTGGAGTAAAACTACCAGCCGTAGTATGTAAAATTGAGATGGACTTGGATCCCGATAATTTGAAACTAAAAGTTCCAACAATCCGATTAGCAGATCGCCCAGAAAATCTGGATTCATTTGCTGGCTCGCTCGGACTGGAAGGTAGCTTTTGCATGGATTTCACAAAGGAAACTTGGACAGGTAAGTTTTTTGGTCAATTAGATAGCCATGACCTGGGATTTATCAACCTACCCAGATTTGTTACTCAAGCCGAATTTGTTTTTGATGGTTTGTATGACATAGACTTTGGAGCCCTATCGCTACCTGAAGGCTCAATAGCGCTGAGCGAAGGCCAAATTTTGCTTGAGGATGGAAGAGGGATCAACGACTTTTGGGGGGAAATGAAAATTGGTACGGACAGCAAAATAAGCGGACAAATTAGCCATGGAAATCCATTATTAGAAAATGACCCCTTTATCAGAGTGCGGGCAGAGAAAAAAACCGAAACAGCAACAAAATGTCAGCTTGATGTCGACTTTACTACTTCTGCAATTGATACGGTGTCATTAACCAAAACTTTGTCCTCTGGTTTTTTTGAAGATATTAGCCTAAAGGCAATAGTCGAGGCCACCTTGGATGAAGATGGATATTCGTGGGAGACGAAATTTGAGAAGTTTACCGGAAAGATGTTGGGACAGTATATCGGTCAACAAGGTAGCAATGTAATTAAAAGCGATCCAAACGGAATAAAGATAGAGCTGAATTTGGGTAGCGAGATGCAATTCGATGACGATGGGGATATTCCCACACTCGCAAAATTTTACGGAACGCTTCCAATAGGCGATAAGCAAGAAGCAGATCTCCGCATAGATGGACATGTCGACCTTGGCCAGGCGAAGGAGGCGATGGCTAGGCTATTTGGTGCATCCCCGCAAACGTTTATGTCTGGCTTTCAGCCTATTGGCAAAGGCGAATTGTTGGGCCTTAGGTTGTATGGAACCTATCAAGATTTAGGACTTAATGGAGGGGTAATTGTTAAGGGGCAACTGAAAGCTCCAGGCTCATTTCCATATAACGTTGATGAACTGAATATAGAACTGGGATTAGAAAAAAGGAATATTCATGTAAAAAGAGTCGAGGGAAAGGTATTGAGAGGATTACTGGATGCAAATGGTACAGTCGATTGGGATTTGAAAAAAAATGACAAAGATAAATACGAAGTTAGCATTGATAATTACTTTATTGAAACGCATGTAAATAATTTCCAGTATAACTATAAGCCGGAAGGTTTTCAGGTATGGGGTAGCCTCGATGCAAGCCTTCAAAAACAACCTGACCAAGACAAGGGAGTGATCAGGGGTACGTTGACCGCGGAAAATATGGATTATACAGCGGAAATAGACTTAAAAAAAATGATCCTCAACAATACCATCAGGAGCATACCAAGTCTACAAGTAGAGATTAATAATCCCCTAGACTCAATTGAGTTGGAAATAGATGTTGAATTGTCCCAGCCTTGGACTTTTAATACAAACATATTAAAGGTCAAGGGAAACAACAGAGCCTCAGAAAATATCAAAATACGAGGCACATTAGGCAACCCTGGGTTGCAAGGAACAATGGAGCTTGTACCTGGAGGGCGCATCACAAATATTCTGCCAAGTGGAGACATTATAATTGAGAACGGAACAATAGATTTTACAGATCCAAGTAACCTAAACCCCGTAATCAACATTCAAAGCCTAGTTGATGTAACTCCTTTCAGAGTAAATGTTGGTATTCAGGGTTCAGTGGATTCACTCAACTTTTTAACAACCTCTACGCCAACATTGAGACAAGACGAAATAATAACTCTCTTGTTAAATCCAGCCGTTGCTCAAACGCTCGGCAATTCTGCCTACCGCGGCAATTTATCATCTGCGGCGGCATCTTCAGCCGGATTGGCCGGAACTGCAAGCGGCCTTTTCACAAATTTAGCAATAGCTCCACTTCTTGAACCCATACGCCAAACTTTGAAAATGGACAGAGTTAGTGCCGCATACAGAACAGGTATGGGAGGTGTTTACGAAACAGACATAATAATTGGAAAAAACATTAATATCCTGGATTACACAATACCGTTGGCTGGCAGTTACAGACAGAATGGCGACATTGTAACGATTGGTGGCCAGATGGAATTAAGGTTTGGTAATTTTGTCATTCATTTGGGGGCAACCGGTAGTCGTACCCTTGGCATAGCCCCTTCTGGTGAAATTCGATATTCTTGGAGTACCTGGTGAAGGTAAAAGCATTGGCCTTTGCAAGGTATTGCGAATTGCTTGGGTATTCAGAGGTGGAAATATCACTACCCGAATCATCTACACTGAGAGAACTTCTGCAACATGCACTTTTTGTAAAGCTCCCTTCGGATGCACTATTGGCGGTAAACCATCGGTTTGTAAGCAGGGATGAAATACTTTGCCATGGCGATGAAGTAGCTGTAATGCCACCAGTGAGCGGTGGGTAATTTTGGAGAGACAGAATGGCACAAAAAATCAGTCGAGCGGCAATATTTGATGTACTCAACAGTTTTATGCTCGCGGGAGCAAACTCAAGTTTGATGGCAATGAAAGCTGTTAAAGGTATTGATGTCGATGGGGGAGTTGTTCAGATAGTGCTACAACTTCCACACTCTTTTAGAGAGCAGATAGCGAGTATTCAAGGGACTCTTAAAGCAACAATCTTGGCTCTACCCGAAGTAAAAAACGCTGAAATTGTTATTGAATGGGAATCGCAACCACAGGAAGCAGAACGGCAAAATCTATTGCCGACAGTTAAGAAGGTAATCGTGGTCGGTAGCGGAAAGGGTGGAGTGGGTAAAAGCACCATTTCTGCAAATCTGGCTTGTACAATGGCTGTAAAGGGGCTTCGCGTTGGCCTAATGGATGCCGACCTGTATGGTCCAAGTATGGGGATGATGTTTGGGGTGGGTAGTGGGGATGGCCCAACAATGTCTCCTGATGGAACTATTATTCCCGTGGAAAAATATGGATTAAAACTGATGTCCATGGGCTTCCTGATAGATGATGACAAGCCCATCATTTGGCGTGGCCCCATGCTAAACAAAGCTCTCAACCAGTTTATGACTGAGGTTGACTGGGGAGAGCTTGATATTTTGTTTATTGACCTGCCACCCGGAACAGGCGATATACAAATATCTCTCATTCATAACGCATACGTTAGTGGCGCGATAGTAGTCAGCACTCCACAGGATGTCGCATTCCTTGACGCAAAAAAGGCGATAGCAATGTTTAACACCGTAAACGTACCAATCTTAGGTGTGATAGAAAATATGTCCAGCTTCATCTGCCCCAACTGCAAAAAAGAAACCCAGATATTTGGGCATGGAGGCGTGCGCAATGCAACTCAGCAGATGGGTCTTCCATTCCTGGGCGAAATACCCATCGATCTCCAACTCCGGACATCATGCGATAGTGGCACGCCGATAGCCACAGCTCTACCCGACAGTCCCCTCGCCCACATCTTTGCAGACATGGCTACAAAGTTGGAATCCACACTGCAATTGTGAATTAAAATAAAGTAAAAATTACTGCCAAGATTGATATTTACGGCTCAACAGAAACATCAAATGTTTCTATTGGTAGTGGGATTGAAAATAGCCCTAAAATATATAATAATTGGATATAGGCTCGCGGGCATTATAAAGTATGCGTATAGCTTCATACATTTCCAACGTTTCTCGGATGGCGGTTATACAATCTGCGGGTAACGATTCGATGAATAGGCTATTTCCATTCCCGCTAAGGGTAACGCTAAATGCCCCAAAGTTACTACTAATCAGGCGGAAAGTGTCTTCACAGTCCATTACGTCGATAGGGGATGCTTTTTCGATAACAACAGCATTATTAATCTCATAATACTTTGTAGGGGAGGCATCTATTTTCAGCCTCACTTCTTTACTAAATCCATTTCCAAAATTTAGCATCAAACGGTCATGCCGTGTGACGTCGACTTTGTTTTTATCGTAAATATACATCGAATCAAAATCTAAAAATGCACCATAGATAATGGGCTTGATGTAATATTGAAATGACATTCCCTTCCGATCAAAGTCATAGTGCAATTTGTCACTCAGTTCATGGACAAATTTTTCTTCACTTTCGGCTTCGTCTATCGACTTTGGGGTGAAAGTAAATTTGGGTGCCAGCCTATTAATCGTCTTTTTTGCCTCCAGAACTTTCTGTTCTAATATGATTTTGGCATTTTTAATTTTTTCTTCATCCTCCGCTGTTTGGCTAGACCCTGTCGGTTGTTTTTCGCCAGGCTTTGTCGTATTGGGCTCAGGTTTTTTTGGAGGTGGAGGCTTTTCGTTTGGCTTTCCCAAAATTTTCCCTGCATTCCCTTGAGCAGGGCAAACTACTGCTGTTGTGCAAAGTAGTGAGATAAGAATGAAACGAATTATTGTAAACAATTGACCCCCCTTCTTATTTTACCACTATTGAGTGAGCTTCAGCGTTATAGCGTCTATCACTTAGGTACTTTGGCCTATTATTTTTCCAAAGTGTGGCACGTTGTTTCCCTCCTTCGTCGACTTCATAACCAGCTGAATAAATTATATCGTTGTCGACTGCAAAAACAGAGTTGGATGCGCTTGAAGTTATGCTATTTCCAATATTAGAGCGTCTAAAAGTATCGCTATTTCCATTGTTTTTTATCCAATACACGGCGGCAAAGCGATTATTTGTACGGCTTGGTTCTTGCCCAGAAACTATTACGTCCTGACCTAGCACAAAGACTTGAGTTGCTTCTGCCTCGATGCTCTCCCTGCCTAATTTTTGGTCTACATAATTCTCCCATAACATTGCCAATTTCTTACCATCATCAGTTTGCATCCACCCAGCAACATACACATCCACAGACTCAGATACAAAGACCGAAGTTGCCTCTGCCTCCTCGGAAGTACCACTGAGAAGATTTGGCCTACCATTTACCCATAGGTAGGCTCCCATATTTCCTTGTGGAGTAATGCCTACCCCCGCGACCAATACTTTTGAGCCAGATACAAACACCGAATTCGCTAAAGATTGCAGTCCTCCCGAGTTAAGTTTGCTTCCTTGATTGTTTTTCCAAAGCATGGCGCACGGCTGTTCACTGGAATCTAATTCAAATCCAGCCACGTAATATTCGTTTCCGACCACAAAGACAGAGAAGGCCCTGGATACGTTATTGCCATTTCCTAGGCTTTGCCTTGATCCATTTTTCCACAGTCTTGCTTCTGTTTTTCCACCAGAAAATTCCTGCCATCCAGCTACCCAGACATCACCCCCCGATACGAAGACGGAATAGGCAACACTACCATCGGGGAGACGCTTTGCTACGTCGTCTTCCCAAAGCATGGCGAATTTTTTTCCGCTGGAATCTTCTTCCCAACCCGCCACATAAACCACAGGAGTAGTAGGTTCAATTGCAACAGGTTTTTTGGGGAAATATTCAGAGAAAAACAAGGCCAGTCCACCAATGACAGCAATGACAACAACGGCAATAATGGAGGCAACGATGTAGAGTATCCTGCGACCAGTTTTCTTGTTTTCTCTGTCTGTTATGTCTTTGTTGCTATCCTCGCCAACTTTCTTGTTTTCTCCGTCTGCTATGTCTTTGTTGCTATCCTCGCCAACTTTGTTTTCGATAATTTCCTCAGAGGGTTCATCAGGTGGTAGCACAATGACCTTAGTATCACCATCATAGGTGCCGCCAGTCTTTATCAGTACTGGTTGCTCATTCTTAACCATCTTTAGGCATTCCGTCGCACTCTTTACGCGTTTAACGGGGTCTGTCACTAAACACTTCTGAATCAAACCCTTCCAAGGTTCACGGACGGAATTAATTGCTTGTGGTATCACCCCACTTGCAATCTGACGAAATAGCTCCTGCCGCCCAGCTTCACTTGTCGAATCATGTTGCCCTGTATTGAAAGGTAGCTGGCCTGTAAACGCTTGATAGGCTATAACTCCGAAACTCCATAGATCTGCGTTTTTCTTGATCGTACCTGTCTTAAGTTGTTCCGGCGAGGCATAAGAAATTGTGCCAACGCCGGCAAGCGAATTTATATAGGCCGAACTTTTTTCGGAGTCCAGTTTTTTGCTTATACCAAAATCAGTAATCAATGGTATAAAGTTGCCCTTATCGTCTTTGATAATAAGTATGTTTCGGGGCTTAAGGTCTCGGTGGATTATTCCGTTGTTGTGTAAAAACTCTATGCCACTTAATACTTGATAGAGTATATACCCCTTAATGTTATCAGGCAGGTCTTGGTTCTCTAGTAACTGCTTGAGGTTGCCTTCTTCATAGAGTTTCATTACTGCAAAGTCATACTCTCCGGTAAGCGTTGAAAATGAATAACATGCGATGTACTTAGCAATGTTGGCATGGGCTTCTAGGGCCGCCGCCATTTCTACTTCTCTTTTGAGACGTGTGCTCTCCTGATCTACTTTAGCAATCTTCAGGGCTACCCAGTCATGCTCTAAGGTATCGCGTGCCCTAAAAACATCCCCAAAGCCCCCCGTGCCAATTTTGTCCTTGATGGGGTCATACTCGTAGCGCTTTGTAAACTTGTCTAGGTCCATTTGGGTAATCAATAAATCGAAGTGTATAAAAAAACCAAACAGTTTTGCAATTGGCTCACTCAAAAAAATATCTAAAAGGACTGTAATGCTAAATAGATAATTTTGGAGTGACTGTAAATCCTTCAAATCTGAGTTGAAAAAAGAACTAGCCAGATACCAGTTTCAAGCCGAAATCGTAGCCCTTTTGCAGTGCCTTGATGTTAAGGTCTTCAGTACCTTTAGGAACTGAGTCGAGGGTTGCCTTGCGAAACGCCTCAAAGGAGCATAGCTTAGTAACGCCCGCAAAAAAGCCAACCATAACAATATTTAGGACTAGCCTTCGCCCCACTTCCTCTGCAAAACGGGTGGCGGGAATAGCAAACGCCTTAACTTCTTTTGGTAAGCGGTCATTGAGTTTTACTAATTCCTCTTCATAGAGGAGCAGGCCACCGGGCTTAAGAGTGGGGGCAAACTGGTTGAAAGCATCTTGGCTCATCACCGCAAGGATATCCAAATTTGTTACATAAGGGTAGCCAATGGTTTCTTCTGAAACACTCACCTGCGCCGAACACGCGCTCCCACGCGCCTCAGGGCCAAACGCTTGGATTAGTGTTGCGTTTTTGCCTTCATGGATACTAGCGGCTTTGCCGATAATAGAAGCACAGAGGATTACCCCTTGGCCTCCTAGACCACCAACGCGAATCTCAGTCTTGGCCATGATTGCCTCCGTTTGTTCCATAGGGCGAAAAAGAATCGCCCAGTGCCTTGCTGAGGTGATTATTCATCGAGTCAAGCCATGTCGGGCGTTCTCTGTCGACAAATTTGCCAACGATAATATCGCCTTGGTATGAAAGTTCAACTTCCTTAGTATTGGCCTCATTCTTAATCGTACTCTTTTCTTTGTAGTAAAGCATCTGGTCAACGCCATCACCCAGCTTGTTCCGTCGACTGTAAAGGGTAGGGCACGGACACATCACCTCAATGAAACGGAATCCTTTTTTAAGCAACCCCTCCTGCATAGACTTTGCAAGTTGCTTAACGTGATAGGCTGTCCACCTTGCGACATAGGTAGCACCACAGGCATCGGCAATGAATGGCAAGTTGAATGAATTTTCAAAATTTCCATAAGGCATTGTTGTCTGTGTAGGCCCCAGCGGAGTAGTAGGAGCTACCTGACCGCCAGTCATCCCGTATGTGTAGTTATTTACACAGATGACCAGCAGATCCATGTTCCGCCTGGCGGCGTGGAAGAAATGATTTCCACCAATTGCAAATAGGTCGCCGTCACCGGAATATACTACAACGTTGAGTTCGGGGTTACTGAGCTTCAGACCAGTTGCAAATGGTATTGCCCGACCGTGGGTAGTATGAAAGCTATCTAGGTTTATATATCCTGCGGTCCTTCCGGTACAGCCGATGCCAGATACAATCGCCACTTTGTCAAGATTGAGGCCACAACCCTCCAAAGCCCTGGCAAAGCAATTGAGACTCGTGCCAATTCCGCATCCGGGGCACCAAATATGAGGCATCCTGTCGTGCCTCAAAACATCCATAAGTGGATTTTTTACATCTGCATAGTTGTTGTTATCTTGCGTCATCGCGTAGCCTCCACAATGGCATCGAGGATGATCTTAGGTTCGTGGACAGTTCCGCCTGCATGTGGTACTGATATAACCTTTGCCTTACCAGCCACCGCCCTATCTAATTCTCTTACCATCTGACCCATATTGAGTTCGGGGAATACAAAGGCTTTAACCTTTACTGCCAATTCGGCAAATAATTTTTCAGGAAAAGGCCAGCAAATGACAAGGCGGGCATGTCCAACCTTTAGGCCGTTTGCTCTAGCCTCATCAATAGCGGCATGTGCAATTCTGCTAGTAATGCCATACGAAACTACAACCACATCGGCACCTTCGCAACTATCCATCCTGACATCAACTAGCTTATGAGCATTCTGCCTGATTTTGTTAATCAGGCGCGACATCATTTTTTCCTGTGCCTGTATGGTCATAGCAGGATAGCCGCGTTCATCATGAGTTAATCCGGTAGTATGGATTTTATATCCATCCCCAGCCTTCACCATCTCAGGAACTAAATCATCCTCGGTAGTAGCATACAGCGTAAATTCGCCCGGCTTTTTCTTTGTATATTTCCTTGGAGTTATTTCAATTTTGTCGGCAGACGGAATTTCAACCCTCTCAGTCATATGCCCAACAACTTCGTCCATCATAAAAAACACAGGGCATCTGTAAGTCTCAGCTAAATTAAAAGCCTTTATCATCAGGTCGAAACATTCTTGTGGACTGTTAGGAGAAATGGCAATTATTTCGTAATCTCCGTGGCTACCCCACTTAATTTGTTGCATGTCCTGTTGGGCTGGTTGGGTAGGCAAACCAGTCGAGGGGCCACAGCGTTGCACATCTACCCACACGCAGGGAGTTTCTGTCCAAACAGCAAAGCCGATGTGCTCCATCATCAGCGACAGACCAGGGCCACTAGTAACACTCATTACTTTTTTGCCACCCCAGACCGCCCCTTGGATTGCAATGGAAGAAGCAATTTCATCTTCCATCTGAATAAACAATCCGCCAACCGTAGGGATTCTAGCGGCAAATCGCTCTACAACTTCAGTAGACGGGGTTATCGGGTACCCAGCCACAAAGCGACAACCTGCGGCAATCGCGCCTTCGCAAGCCGCATGGTCTCCGTCTAGGAAATGGACTCCAGTGAGAACTCCTTTTGGGTCTGCCTTCAAGGTCTCCTCCAATTCATCAAAAATAAAAAAATACAACCAAAAAACAACTCATAGATATTTAGTTCATGCCTGCTTCAATTGCCTTTCTTCCAGGTCTTTATACCTCACCCCAAAAATGGCAAAGTCAGGGCAATATAGGCCACAGAGATCACATCCCGTGCATTTTTCTTCATAAACCAACACGGGGTAGTGGTAGCCCTTTTGGTTGAACTCATTAGAAAAGCCAATAGCTTTAGTCGGGCAAAAATCTATGCAAAACGAACATCCCTTGCAGATTTCGGCTTTGACAAATATTGTCCCTTTTCCCTTCTTTTCTGTGGAACTGTTTGTCATATATCCCTCCCAGATACTTTATGATATTTTACCTTGGCCATAATTGGGAAATTTTTTAATCTGATGCGGTCGGCCAAATGTCTGGTGTGCTGTTGAAGTATTGAAAATTGGCGACTTATTAATAAATTTTGATATTCGACAAATCTAGAATTTGTCTGGCAGGGGAATTGTTGCAATCCCACCTTTTGCAGTTTCCCGAAATTCCTCAGGCAATTTTCTTCCAACTTTCCCCATAGTTTCGATAATGGCATCAGCCGAGAAGATACTTTTTTGGCCAGACAGAGCCATTTCTGCACAGGCCACTGCATTTACAGCACCCAAAACATTACGTTTGGCGCAAGGAACTTCCACGAGGCCAAGTACAGGATCACAAATCAGACCCATCACATTAGTTAGGGCAAAAGAAATTGCATGACCAACTTGGTCGGGGGAACCGCCAAGCATTTCAACCAGTCCACCGGCGGCCATTGCAGAGGCAGAGCCAACCTCGGCCTGGCACCCACCTGCCGCCCCTGACAGACTTGCACGTTGTTCGATTACTATCCCAATGCCGCCGGCTGTAAAAAAAGCACCAATCAATTCATCTTCATTAATCTTTTTGTGGTGAGCCAAAGTAATTAGCACCGACGGTAACACTCCACAACTGCCAGCGGTAGGAGCCGCCACGATTCGTCCCATGCACGCATTTACTTCTGCCACAGCCAATGCCGATGCGATTATTTTTGAGAAGAGAGGGTCGAGGAGAGAATGGCCAGAATCTATCCAGCCTTGCATCAGATTGGCATCCCCCCGAATGAGACCACTACGACTATTTTGTGGTTTGGACAGTCCCTCGTTAATGCTAGTCTGCATAACGTCAATTCTTGACCTCATCATCTCCCACAATACCTTGCGTGGTCTTTTTGATACGGTTACTTCATAGTCCAGAAACACGTTGTGCAGAGGAACTTGCCAATCATTAGCCTGTTCCAAAAACATTTGAAAAGTTGTGGATTCCTGAAACATATCAAGTACCTGAAAATACGCTTGAGATTAATCGTACCATGTCGATGTTCGTCAAATTATTTATCGAATCAATAATGCTCAAAGGGGGCATGTTATCTAGTTCTATCGTCATCATATTCTTGCCAGTGAAGATATTTCGATGTACTTTCATCGCGGCTATGCTGATTTGAGCTTCAGCAATTATTGAGCTTATGCTTGCAATAAGGCCTCTTCTGTCTGGGCACGAGACGAGTAGGGTAGGGTTTTCACCGTTGAGCTCGACTGCGAACCCGTCTATACTCCATACACTTATCTGCCCTCCACCTATGCTACTGGCGCAAACTTCGACCTTGTTACTTTTGCCCTTTAGTTGAATCATGACGGAGTTTGGATGCACATTTCCTAAATCCTGAGCTGAAAACTTGTAATCCAAACCGGACTTATTAGCAATTTTCATTGCATTTTGGATACGTGTGTCCTCAGGAGACCATCCCATTAACCCAGCAAGTAAAGCAAGTGGTGTTCCGTGTCCTTCTCCTGTAGCAGAGAATGACCCGTGCAGAAAAAAATTGGCACTGATGGCCCTCTGTCCCAGTAGCTTTTTTGCAAAAAGGCCAATTCGGCAAGCCCCTGCAGTATGTGAACTGCTTGGCCCAACCATGATAGGTCCAATCACATCCAGGATACCCATCCACACCTCCTGAAAGACAGTTTACTTGATCTTTGGCTATCCTTCCGAGTTCACGACGATTGTTCCTGATCTTCTTTCTTCCATCTCCCGGCACTAATAAGGGACTGTCTCAGACAATATTCAATTTGACCATTCAAGCTCCGCATTTCATCTTCTGCCCATTTTTGGAGGGCACTTAATACCTCTGGGTCTAAGCGGAGCAGGAATGGTTTGCGTTCAGCCATGTTGTCATTAACTATAAAGAGTGCCTGTATTTACGACAGGTTGAGCAGACCTTTCAGAACATAACACTACTAATAGATTTGAAACCATTGCCGCTTTGCGTTCATCGTCCAGCCTGATTTTTCCTTTAGACTCTAGCCGGTCTAGTGCCATTTCAACCATTCCCACCGCACCTTCTACAATAAGCCTTCTAGCGGCAATGATTGCTCCAGCCTGTTGCCGTTGTAGCATCGCTTGGGCTATTTCCTGGGCATAGGCCAGGTGGCTTATTCTGGCCTCGATGACTTCTACCCCAGCCTCAGCAAGCCTCTTTTCCACCTCGATCTTGAGCTTTTCCGCCACCAAATCAGTGTGGCTTCGCAGGGCTATTTTTTCATCGTCATGGGCATCATAGGGAAAGTGAGTAGCAAGGTTTCTCAAAGCCGCTTCGCTTTGTATGGTTACAAACTGTATATAGTTTTCTACGTTGAAAATAGCTTGCGCCGTATCGACTACTCGCCATGTGACAACCGCCGCAATTTCTATAGGATTTCCATCTAGGTCGTTTACCTTGCATTTTGTGGATTCAAACGTATTTGCTCTAAGGCTTACTTTTTTAGCAATGATAAATGGATTAACCCAGCAAAGCCCTCCCGAATTGTTTACCGTTCCACAATACTTGCCAAACAACAGCAACACCGCAGATTGATTTGGATTTAGAAAGAAAAAACCACAAAAGGCAATTCCGAATACCAATATCAGTATCGAACACAAAATAATCATAACAATTGAAAATCCAGGGGAACCATGCCCTATATACCTATCAGCCTGAATTCCAAAATAAATTACCCCTGCCACAGAACCCAGAAACAGCAAAGAAATAATCAACACCGCCGGAATGCCTTGCGTGACCTTTGTGCTTTGTTCTTTGAACATGTGTTCCTCCAATGGATATGATTTCAATATGCTATCATATTGATAGCTTGTCAAGAAAAAAATCAAAAAAAGTTTTTCGTAATTGAGTTTATCGCTTTCCCTGATTCCTTAGGTAGCCTGTACACTGTAATCGTCTACAGTTAGAGGTTTTCCCATGTCCCGTCTTTGCCCTTGCACATCTGGTTTAGTGATTGACAAATGTTGCGCCCCCTATTTGAAAGGGCAGAGGTTGCCAGAAACTGCTCAGGCACTAATGAGGAGTAGGTTTACTGCTTATGCAGAATCTAGGGTAGATTACCTGATTCAAACAACCGCAGAGGCAAAGAGGCAGGAAATTGACCCAGAAGAACTGCGCCGATACTGTATTAATATCCGTTGCATCAGTCTAAAGGTATTAAAAACTGAATTGGGGGGAAAAAATGATGAAACAGGCACAGTTCTATTCCATGCCAGTCTCCAGATGAATAAACGCAGGGTGCTACACCGCGAACTAAGCGAATTTATAAAGGAAGATGGTAAGTGGATGTATGTTAGTGGGGAGACTAACGAATAATGCCCAAAGCCATTCCATTTAGGATAGCAAGCCCATATTCCCCTGCAGGAGACCAACCAGAGGCAATAAATCAACTGGTTGCCGGAGTGCAGGCTGGGGAGCGTTTTCAAACCCTATTGGGAGTTACAGGTTCGGGCAAGACCTTTACTATGGCAGAAACTATATGCCGTCTAAACCGCCCTGCACTGATATTTGCACCAAACAAAACTTTAGCGGCACAGCTATTTGCAGAGTTTAAGCAGTTTTTCCCCGAAAACGCCGTCGAATATTTTGTTAGCTATTACGACTACTACCAGCCCGAAGCCTATGTCCCTGAAAGGGATTTATTTATCGAAAAAGATGCCAAGATAAATGATGAACTCGAAAAATTACGCCTCAGTGCAACCCGTTGCCTGCTTGAAAGGCGAGATACAATCGTAGTGGCATCAGTCAGTTGCATTTATGGATTAGGCAATCCAAGTAGTTATCTAGACTTGAGTGTTCGCTTGCGAGTTGGCGAAAACAGAGACAGATCAATGCTATTGCGCGACCTTGTAGCAATTCAATACCTGCGAAACCAGATTGCCTTCGAGCCAGGCGTTTTCCGCGTTAGGGGAGATGTAATAGAGATATATCCCGCCTATGAGGACACAGCCTACCGGGTTGAACTCTACGGAGATGAAATAGAAAGGCTTTCAACCTTCGATCCCCTCAGAGGCACAGTGATTGAAAAGTTAGAATCGTTGACGATCTGGCCAAAATCTCACTACGTCACCGAAGAAGCCAATTTGACGAATGCAATTCGAATAGTAAAAGCAGACTTGGAGATTCAGGAGGAGAAATTTAGGTCTGAAGGGAAGATAGTCGAACTTCAAAGGCTACGCCAGCGTACTATATACGACATAGAAATGATGAAGGAAATGGGCTATTGTTCCGGAATCGAAAATTATAGTCGCTACTTAGATGGCAGAGATATTGGCGAGCCACCACATACATTACTGGATTATTTTCCGGAGGATTTTATCTTTTTTATGGATGAAAGCCATGTCGCCACCGGCCAGCTAAGGGGTATGTATAATGGCGATCAAAGTCGCAAGCGTACCTTGGTCGAATATGGCTTCCGGCTACCAGCCGCCCTCGATAACCGTCCACTAAAATTTGAAGAATTTGAAGACCGCCTTAACCAAATTGTATTTGTAAGTGCTACACCGGGCGACTATGAACTTGGAAAATGTGGCGGAACAATCATCGAACAAGTCGTAAGACCAACAGGGCTGGTAGACCCTATAGTAGAAGTTCGGCCAGCTTCCAACCAAGTTGACGATCTCCTTGAGGAAATACGCCAGAGAGTAGAGATAGATGAGCGCGTTCTAGTCACCACCATGACAAAAAAATTAGCCGAACAACTTACAACCTTTTACCGGGAATTGGGTATCAAAGCCGAATATCTTCATAGTGAAATTGATACCTTAGAAAGGGTAGAGCTACTAAAAGATTTGCGTAGGGGAACAATAGACGTATTGATTGGTATCAACTTGTTGCGAGAAGGTTTGGACTTGCCCGAAGTAAGCCTCGTGGCGATTTTAGATGCAGATAAAGAAGGTTTTTTACGCAACCACAGAAGCCTAATTCAAACAATTGGACGTGCCGCCCGCAACTTGAATGGAAAGGCCATACTATACGCCGAAAAGATAACTGGTTCAATGGATACCGCCATAAACGAAACAAACCGCCGTAGGACAAAGCAACTTGAATACAACGCCATCAACGGAATTACCCCAGAGACCATCAAAAAAAATATAGATGATGTTTTAGGCGAAGCCCTCTCGCGGGAATTTATAAATGTATCAAAAGAAGAAGTTGTGGCCGAAGAACCGCTATTGTATTTGAGCGATGTTGAATTTAACCAACAGGTCAAAAAACTTGAAACTCTAATGCAACGCCATGCCTCCAGAATGGAATTTGAAATAGCCGCCGAAATAAGGGACAGAATATTAAAAGCCAAACGAGAGAGATTGCTGGAAATATGACCCTTTTCAAAACCCGTCAGGATTACTAAATACCTATAGTGAGCCTCTTGCAAATGAAAACTGACAACCGAAAACTAGAATAATAGCAACAGTTGTGACAGACTAAATATCCATATCTGCGATCCGGAAGCCGTGCAACATACCCCTACCTTTTTCCTGATATTTCGCCGAGGTATTCCATTGGCGGGTATCGCCCTGTCTGTCGCAATTGTTTTGTACTATCCAAATTTGGCAGGGTGGGCACTAATTGGGATTGTTGCAATCCTTGCAGATTTTCAAAGTACATTCAACATCGGTAGCCTTTATTTAGCAAAGCGAAGTTTGATCGTGCGTTGGGATGGCTACTGGCTACAATCATTGCGACCAATATTTCAAATACTAAATCTCGAAGAGCAATGGCTCATCTCATTTTGCGCTTGGAACAACCAACGCATTACTCAGGCGTTTAGCTCAAAAAAGGCTCGCTCTGCCGTAGTGCTACTGCCACACTGTATTCAACTACTTAGTTGCAAGTCGCGGGTTGTCGAAGACATTCATTCATGCTTTGGATGTGGCAAATGCACAATAAAAAATGCCGCCGAAGCTACTCAGGCTTATGGATGGGATGTCAGGGTTGCTCCGCGAAGTCGAGCCGCATACAACGAAGCAAAGCAGTCTAACCCCGGAATAGTCATCGCAGTAGCATGTCCAGATCGCTTAGTGAAAGGGCTAACAAAACTCTCCGACACACCATCCTACGCAATTCCACTGAGTTTGCCACACGGGATGTGTGTGGATACAACATTTGATTTTCAGCAACTAGTATCTGCTATGAGCCACCTTGTGGAACCTGCGCCGGCATCAAAAATACAACACTTGCAAATAAGGATTGTCGGGGAAAGATGATACTCAAGCCACAAGCATTTCTATTTTTGTTGCCATATATAGTCTTTAATGTCCCATTCTCTACTGTAGCCACAGGCAACTATTTCAGTTTTTATACTATTAGGATAAATTGATGATTTATACACGTCTTACCAAGATAGCGATGAGAATAGCTTTTTCTGCTCATAAGGAACAAGTAGATAAATCAGGTCTGCCTTACATCTTCCATCCCTTTCATCTTGCAGAGCAAATGAGGGATGAGATTTCGACCTGCGTTGCTTTATTGCATGATGTGCTTGAAGATACTTCCACGACAATTGATGATATGAAATCGCAGGGGATTCCTGAGACAGTTATAGAATTATTAGAACTTTTGACTCATGACAGTTCGGTTTCATATATGGAGTATATTCAAAGAGTTAAAGATAGTGGTAGCCAGGTAGCAATTAATGTTAAATTGGCCGATTTGCGTCACAATTCAGACAGTTCAAGACTTGATACTGTAGACGAAAAAGCTGACCTGCGCCTGGCAAGATATGCTACAGCCATCGAGGTTTTATCCCAACATGTTACAGCGGGAGAATGATTCAAATCAAACAAAGATTGAGAGTTTTCACTAATAGATAGATAGAGCCAATTTTTGAAACTGCCTAAAGATCACGGGGTCTGTCAACCCTTGCCACAGCTTCAGGCTGACATCCACCATTTCGGCTTTCT
>WRHW01000038.1 GCA_009783055.1 Holophagaceae bacterium | reverse complement strand
TCTGTCGAGCCTTTTGCCTCTGGATTTCATTTCTATTGCTATTTTGTCTTTCCAGTAAAAGTCTATGTAGTTTGTTCGCCCGTCAGGGGTTGTGATGGGCTTTTCAAATTCGCCTACGTTGCTTGTATGTCCAAAGACGCGGAGAAATGCCCTGATAAAATCCTGCCCTTGGGATTTCTCACTTTTGGCGTTTTCCCAGTCTTTGGCGAAACTTATCGCCCATTCGCCAATGGTGTTCCAGTCCTGTCTGCTTGGGTTAGCCATGCTTTATTCTACCTACTTCCAAACTCAATCATAGCTGAAATGGCGGTATTTGTGGCCTATATACTAATGTTGAATCTGGAGTGGTATGCTGTAAACTGCTTCCAAAAAGAGGGAATTTCCCATCAAGCACTTCCAGTACCTGATACCGAGTAGTGCTCAACAGGTTGAACGCTACTCGGTATTAAAGAATCATTCCATAAAACCAAGAATAACAACAATGGTATCAGTTTTTACTTCACATTGGTTTGGCTGATTTTGCGGCGCACTTACAGCAATTCAACTTTTTGTAGTTCAGTGTTAATTTTAGTAAATTTGCAACCAGATTTTGGCCACTAATCACTTGCCACTGGCCACAAAACTTGGCCACCATGAACTATCAAAAGTAACATTGCCATATATGCTACCATAATACCATGCCTATCCTAAACGCCATAAGGGCACAAATCGTCAGCTTTGTCTTTTTGGTAATACTCCGATACCTCATCCCCTACCCAATGCCCATACTTGTATGGGTAATACTCCAGTCCTGCGGAGCCACTGTCCTTAGCATGTGGTGGGGCATGGGTCTATATTGGAAACTCTTTCAGTTCGCACTGCCCATGGCCATCTGGGTGCAATTTAGCCTTGCCGTGCCTATGTGGGTACACCCATTACTACTGTTCATTTTATTGCTCATCTATGGAGGCGGGGTATCTACCAGGGCACCCCTCTATAACTCTGGCTCTGCCTGCTGGAAAGCACTGCTGGAATTTATCCCTGATACAGATGGTATCAAATTCATAGACCTAGGAGCCGGACTCGGCGGCCCATTGGCCTACATCGCAAAACATCGCCAGAATGCTATTTTACTTGGCGTAGAAGCATCTCCATTAGTATGGCTAATTGGCCGATTGCGAACCATGCGATTTAAAAAAAACTGCACCTTTCGCTTAGGAAGTATCTGGAAAACAGACCTCCGAAGTGCAGATATTGTCTATGTCTTTCTCTCCCCTGCCCCAATGCGTGAATTATGGGCGAAGGCCAAACGGGAAATGCGCCCTGGGACAATCCTTATTAGTCACAGCTTTATGATTCCGGAACAAAATCCCATCCAGCGCATCCCACTGCCAGGGCGAAAAGGAGCCTGTTTGCTGATATATACGCTGTAACGGCCAAACTTTTTGTAGCCAACTGGCCACAAATTCCATTCCCTTTAATTAATTATTTGAAAAATAAAGAAATTTTGTTACACTACAAACCTATCAGGACATGCTACCTGTAGGAGTCCATGAATGACTTTAATCATCGGCGTAATACTTGTCATTGGGGCGGTGCTCGGTGGCTATTTCATGGAGCATGGACTTCTCTCTACCTTACTGCACCCTCTGCCTCCCGAAATCGTAATTATCTTGGGTACTGCACTTGGGGGCATGGTGGGGTCGTGTCCAATGCCGGTATTGATAACCGTGCTGGGAAATGTGATGAAACCGCTGAAGGGCAATCCCTTCACAAAGGCTGTCTACATGGAAGTCCTGATGATGCAGTACGAAATATACGTCAACATAAAAAAGGGAGGGCTATTAGCGTTGGAGTCTGACGTGAACGACCCTCACAACAGTTCGATTTTTAAGAAATACAACAGTATCATGCACAACCACCATGCCCTCGACTTCTTTTGCGACTCTATGAAATTACTGGTAAACGGTGCCGCCAAGGCAGACGAAATAGACATGGTGATGGACCTTGACCTAGACGTTCACCACGCCGAATCCGCAGTACCGGGTGCAGTATTAAATTCCTTTGCCGATTCCTTTCCTGCCTTCGGTATCGTTGCGTGCGTCATCGGCATCGTCATCACCATGGGCGTTTTGAATGAAGGCCCCGAAGTGATAGGTATGCACGTCGCCGGTGCCCTAGTGGGCACATTCTTGGGTATCCTGATGGGCTATGGTGTCTTTGGCCCCCTTGCAAAGCATGTCGATGCGATAAATTCTCAAGAAGCTTTCTTCTACAACTGCATCCGTTCTGGCCTCACCGCCTTTGCCAACGGTGCCGCTCCAGTTACTGCTGTAGAATTTGCCCGCAGAAACATCCCCAACGCCGAACGACCCGGCTCCGGTGAGCTTGAAGAAGTAGTAAGACAGATAAAACCGCGTTAGTTTTCAAATATATTCTGAGTCCTGAGAAATGGCAGAAAAGCCCCCAGAAATAAAAATCAAATTTATTAAAAAAAAGGGCGGCCACGGGGCGGCTCACGGAGGGGCTTGGAAAATCGCCTTGGCCGACCTTATGACCGCTATGATGGCCTTCTTTTTGTTGATGTGGCTCCTCAACATGGCACCACCCGCTGTCTTGGCCGGCGTGGCAGGTTACATGAAGGAGGGGCAGTCGTTCTTTCAATCCGAAGCTGGCCAATCCATCATGGAGGAGTACGGCAAGGGCATCCTCCCCGGCACGAGGGGTTTAAGTACCCAGGGATATGACGAAGGGGCAAACGAAAACAAAGCCAACGAAGAATGGGAAACCGAACAACTTGCAATGGAGGCTGTAAAAATTGCCATCGAAAAGGCCTTTGACACAGACAAGTTTTTATCTGCCTATAAAGACCAAATTAGCATGGATTTTACAGAAGAGGGCTTGCGCATTCAAATAAGGGATCAGGGGGATCAGGCTCTGTTCGACTCTGGTAGCGATGTATTAAAACCTTTTGCAGGTGCTATCCTCAGAGAAATAGCAAAAGAACTAGGCAAGCTAAAGCAACACATAGTAGTAGGTGGGCATACAGACTCAATCCCCTTTGCAAGGTCAGGGTATACCAACTGGGAGTTAAGTAGCGACAGGGCACATAGTGCTAGAAGAACCATGGAGGCTTCCGGCATTTCTAGCGGGCAGGTAAAAAGAGTCACCGGATACGCCGAAACAGTCCCACTGGATGGACATGACCCTAGAGACCCACAAAATCGGCGACTCTCAATCGTAGTCCTCAGCACCGCCTACGAAACCAGAGAGGCACAACGCCAGCAGTCCAGAGGTCGCCGGTCGCCATGACCAGTTCATTAGCTATTTTAGAGCTAGAACTTTATTGGTAGCGTAGGCTATTGATTCATTCCCGATTGGAGGGTTTCCTTGAAGTGGTATTACAATCTGCGAATCAAATCCAAGCTCATGGTAGGCTTTGCTATAGCCATGCTTCTTATGTTAGTTGTGGGTGCCGAAGGAATTCGGGCCATCGTTGCCATTAACGAAGATGGCACTAGCGTTTATGTAGAGGGGGTTGGTGCAACCAAATTGGTTGGAGATATGGCTCGCACACTGGGTGACATCAGAATTACTCTTCGCAACGGACTGCTGGAAACCAACCCTAGCCGCCTCTCAACCCACCGAGCTACCTATGACAATCACAGAAAAACTTTAGCCAGCTTGGAAGAAGCCCTACGCAAGGTTGCTCAGGAGGCAAGATACGACTCTGATAAAAAGGTGGCGGTAGCACATGATTTCTGCGAGGCCATCACTGCATATTTGAAACGCGCAGATCTGGAAATGGATCGCCTCATGGCTGGGCAACGCGAGCAGGCAATGGCCTACATGACAAATCCTGAAATGCTTGCAGTACAAGCCAGGATTACAGAAATGACTGATGTTATATTTAAGGCTATTGAAGGCGCAACGGAAAAATTAGAAACTCAAAAGGATGCCCACGAGCGACGTGCAATCACAATAATGATTATTAGTATCGCTGTTGCCATAGTAATCTCTGGTTGGTTCGGCACCAGTTTTTCCAATTACGTAGTGCGGCGAATCAACGGTATCGCTGTCACCGTAAGCAAACTTGCGAATCAAAATCTATCTTTGGAGTACAGTGGCGAATACAAGGATGAGCTGGGGCTGGTATCTGGTGCCATTGAGAAACTGGTCGATGAAATGAGAGCCTTGATCAGAAGCGTTTCTATGAACATTCACGGGGTAGCAAGCGGCTCTACCCAACTATCTGCCGCCGCCGAAGAAATGTCAGCTACAACTGATGAGATAGCCAGGAGTACAGAGTCACAAAAAGCAGGAGCTGAAAGAATAGCAACCGCCATGACCGAACTGTCGGCTTCGATTGAAGAAGTAAGCAAGGGGGCCAATGCCTCTCTATCACAGCTCGAGGAAGCTATTGATGCCACCAGACAAGGTAACGAGGCCGGTGAAGCTACCAAGACTGCAATGGACGACATCACCCAGACCACCGGTCGTATCGCCCAAGCTATCGGAGTAATACAGGAAATTGCCAACCAAACAAACCTGCTTTCCCTAAACGCGGCTATCGAGGCTGCCAAGGCTGGCGAGATGGGTAAAGGGTTCGCAGTTGTGGCCGAAGAAGTGAGAAAACTGGCCGAGCGTAGTGGAACTTCAGCAAAAGAAATCGCTCAGCACAACATTGAAGCCCGTAATTCGGTAGCGAAGGGGGGCGAGATGGTGGCCACCACAGTCGAATTACTACATCAGATCAGGACAAGACTAGATCAGTTCGCAATCCAGACAAGGGAATCGGTGGCATCTTCGACTGAGCAAGCCTCAGCAGGGGCGGATGTCGCAGGACAGATCGAGCGTAGTGCAACCGAATCAGCCTCCGTTGCCTCCGCCACAACAGAAATGGCCGCCACAACCTCTGAAATATCCCATACAGCCCATGACTTAGCCAACCTAGCATCCGGGCTACAGGTGCAAATCAGGGGTTTCAACATAGATTAGAGCCAAATACCTTAATTTAGGGAACCATAGCAATTCTCATATGCACGAGCAACAGGCAGTTACTTATTCCAGGTTGCGATCGAAAGATCGCCCCCTCTGGAATAATGGGCTACGACAGAAAAGGAAGGGAAACGGCTGAGTTACAAAATGTTAAAGACAGGCATGGCATGAACACAACAGAAAAAAGAAAAAGCAATCCAAGGCAACAGAAAACGCTAGAGGAATTCCTACGCCATTTCCTTGACTACCTTTCTGACCCAAAATTCACACCCCCCCATGGCAACCTATGCGACTATCTGAAAACCCCAAGCGAAACCCGCACCGGAGACGAAGCAAATATCGTGGATGCACGAATAACCAGAAAATTAATTGAAGCACTTGGGTACCAGGACAATGAAATAGCCTATAACGACCAAAGAAACAGTCTGCGCCCCGATTTTGTTGTATCAATCCCAGAATACCCGTTTCGCGCCTGTTTCGTTATTGAAGATAAAAACACTACAGTCGCAGACCTTCACAAACACCGATCCCAACTACAAAGCTACATGGCCTCAAAAGGAGCTCCTTGTGGCATGTTAATCAACGGACGGTCAATCCTTGTTTATGATCAAATGGAAGGTAGTCTAAGAACACCAGCCATTGAAATCCCATTAGATGAAGTTATCCAGGTATGGCAACAAGGGACAAAATTATCTGCACATGGCAATACAAAGAAACAAGCACTCGAAGAAAGTGGGCATCTCCAGCCTTTGTTGGCTCTTTGGAGGCGTTTTTGTCGCAACAGTTTTGCAGAATTGACTAACCTGATTGATGACCTGACGTTGCAGAATGGCCACGGAAATTCTTCCCCACATGACATAGATGGCAAAACATGGACAAACGAATTCACCAGAATCAAAATACTCAAAATCACTGACGAAAATGCAAATCAACTGACGGAAGCCATCAAAAACCTAATCATAGAGTTCGAAGACGATGCAAACGCCCAGTTTGCCGCTATAGACCGAGACTACAAATCTTACCAAAAAGCCTCCGAAAAAGCCCCAACCGATAATATATCCTTCAAAGACGAAGTAGAATTACTCATAAAAGATATACGGCCATTGATGGCAAAAGCAGAGGAAAAAATTCAGGAAAACGAAGAATCTCTATTAAAAAAGATCATGTGTGGCGAAGTATTAACTGCCGAACTAAATCAAGTCGAAAAACGCTTATATTCATTACACGAAATCAAACAGAAAAATGGCAATGGAAACGGAAACAAAAACCCCATCGATACAATAATTACTCGAATTAGGACATTTACGGATAAACGCCATCGCTATCTGAATAAGCTAAACGCCAAACACAAAAATACCATCAACATTTGGAACCACTATCAAACCTGGAAAGAAAAAACCGCTTCTGTAGTTTTTCAGACCAACGACGACAAACTGATTCGCAATGAATTCATTGCACAAACTGCATATCTGGTCATCATCAGAATCATGCTAGTCCGCATAATGGAAGATAAAGGGCTTGTAAACAGGATGTTCACTAATGGTGGCCTTTCCCTCTGGTTCCTAAAAGTGGAAAAGCACTATTTAGAACATGCGATTGGTAAAAGTGCGGCTTTTTTGCTTGACATCGCTTACACCTCCGCACAACACATATACGCCCACTTTTTTTCAGAACAGACTGTTTTTGACTGGTATATCCCAGACCGTAATTCCGTCATAAGAGTTCTACACATGCTGGCAGGGTTTGACCTAAGCGAAATCAACCGAGACATTATAGGCACTGTCTATTCACAGCATGTAGAAGCCATACACAAACACAAAACTGGAATGTACTTCACACCACCCGAAATTGTATCCCTCATGTTGGATCGCATTGGATACAAAGGGCCTGAGATCATTGGTAAGAAACTGATAGACCTCTCGTGCGGATCAGGAGGGTTTTTAGTCGAAGCCGCTACTCGCCTTGTAAATGCGTACAAGGAACACCATAAAAACAAAATTCCACCAGAAGATGTCCAGACTATCCTGGATGAAATCAGAGACTGCTTACACGGAATCGACCTTAATCCTTTTGCATGTGCACTTGCCGAGACCAACATCTTAATACAGATAATTGATTTATTTGGCGTGGCGTACAAGTCAAAAGAATCGGCGACCATTGACCGCTTCCATATCTACAACTCAGACAGCCTGTTATTCAGCCCTGACACACTAACAAGCCAGAGCGGAACACTTCCATTCCCTGAAGAAGACCTACCCATAGAGGACCAATTAAAAATCGGGATCGGAAACTGGTCTGAAAAGTTCGATTACGTTGTCGGGAACCCCCCCTATGTCAGGGCAGATGAAAGCGAAACCATAAATGCGTACCGAGAGCGAATAAAGGCCGAATACCCAAATGAGGCTGTAAGAAACACCATGGTTCAGAAATGGGACTTGTTTGTGCCATTTGTTGCCGCAAGTTTTAACTTGCTAAAGACAAAGGAAGGTAATAAAAAGCCAGGTCGCATGGCAATCATCACTAGTAATGCAATAGAAACAGTGCCTTATGGCAGTGTTCTTAGACATCTTTTGGTTTCTAATGCAACTGTTGATGAAATTCATTTTTTTCCAAAAACTAAATTGTTCGATGACGCGGCAGTTCAAAATACCATCACGGTTGCTACTCGCGACACGCCAACTAAAAGTACTCGCACCGAGCGTATTTGGCACAAATCTGCACCAATGCAAGGGACACATTCAATCATTGACACACAAACGCTTCCACAATTGCGTTATGGAGACAGTATTTTTCGACAGGCACTCCCTTGGCTTGAAATCAGGGATGCGATAAATGATGTTCCTTTGCAAGAAATTTTCTATATTTCAAAGGGAATGGTATTAAACGCCCACGAAAAAAGGAATAAAGGCGCATTTAGGATGGAAGATTTAATCGTTGACTGCCCTGACAAAAACCACCCAGCACCATTTGCCGGAAGCAAGGATATTGATTCCTTTGGCATAAAAAACATCCGCTACGTAGAATACGGGGAAAAAACAAGGGTACCTATCCAAATCAGCCGACCAACTTTTCCAGAACTCTATGACCGACCCAAACTAATGATTGCCCAGTTTGGGGGAGCCTGTGTATTCGACCATGGTGAATGGACACATGAAGGATTTCTGAAATGTAACGACAGTATTTATATATTGATGCCTTGGCACCAACTCAAAGGTGTAAAAACTAATTCAATCAAAATTGCACAATCTTTGAGAGAATCCTATGAAGTAACATCCAGAAAAATAGATCCTTGGTATGTCCTTGCCTATCTGAATAGTAGCCAAGGACAATCCACACTATACGGAATTAATCGAAGTGCAATAAAAACTAAAATCCTGCCAGATGACCTACGGCAAATTTCCATCCCCATTCCAAAAGACAAAACTGTTATTGCCAATATTACAGACCTGTCGAAAGAGGCCGCTAGCATTCAAAAAGAATTGTTGCCCCTACGAATGAACGGCTGGGAATTTAGCGACACCCAAGCCACAAGTCCAGCAATTATTGCTGATTCTATCCCGACCCTGTCGTTTGCAAGGGCAAGAGTAAAATGGAAATTGGATGTATTGCAAGAAAACACTTCCTGCAAAGTATGCAAGTTGGAACGCCATGGACACACATTATATTCTGGCAAACGGATAGTTCTGCGAATCCCAGACTCAGAACCAGAACTAGCGATGGAATGGCTACGCTACCAGCTTGTCGCTTGTCCAGAAGCAACAACGGTTGCAGAAATCATGGCCAACAAATCATTTGCAATTCCAGAAACCCCAGACTATGCGAGGGAAGCACTCGCCCTAATATCGCAGAAAGAACAAAAGATAGTAAACATCTTGGGCAGAATTAAGGAGATACAAAACGAAATCTCCGAGCATTTCGCCCCCTTATTCGCCAAAATCGAACATCCACCAATTATGCAAAAGTCGCTTTAATAATAAGGGTGCACTGGCCTACTACAATCGTCTGTCATTTGTGACTTTTTTTTCGGACTGCTTGTTTGATTCTGCAACCCCATGTGTGGCACTGTACCGGCTCTTATATTTCTCTAGAAATTTTGTTGCCGCATGTACAGCCGCTTCACCACCATATCCGGCATTTTCCACAAGAAATGCAAAGGCAACGCCCGATCCGGACTTCTTGGCCCTTAGCTTGTCTTCATAAATTTTCTTGTTTTTTTCATAGTCGGCCTTGCTATTGACCTTCCTATAGCGATTGTCGATGTCAGCAAAACCTACAAACCATGAGTGATTGTTTTTATTTACTACAAACCATGCGCGGTCTTTTTCATTAACTACCTGAGCTGTACCAGTTTTCCCCCATATTGCCAGGCCATCGGCAATCCCCCTTAATGGACTGTCACTAGAAAATTTGCCACTGGGGTAGTATGCAGTCCCGCCTGGTTCGTTGACTACCTTCCCTATTGCATCCCGAATTATTTTGGTAATTTCAGGCTCTATCACATCCCCAAAAACTGTGTCGTTGCCAAATCGAGGTATCAGTAGCGGTTTCATTTGTTTCTTGTCTGTGGCAGACACACTCCCCTTTCCACCATTTGCTATTGCCGCTACCACCCATGCCATCTCTTTAGGGCTAAATGCAACCTGTTGGCCAATCGCCGCGAATGGAAGTTTCGGTTCGGCATGGTTGCTTATTTCTTCAATCTTATTGATATTTAAGCGGAAAGAATTACTCTTAGACTCTTTGGAAGCAACATCAAATAATACTTGTTCGCCCAGCACTTCGTGTGCGAGACGCGCAAAAAAAACATTGCAACTTAACTTCATTGCCTCCGAAATCATTGCCTCAACGTCTTTCAGCGTTTTTGTATTACCACCCCCCATTTTTCCGTGGGGGTGTTTGTTATTGCAATCTAGCTTTTTATTATATTTAGGTATTTCCCATGTGCCATCACATACAAACGTTTTACAAAACTCGATAATTTTCTTTTCTATGTTTTTATCTTTCTTCGCCGCTTTCAAAGCCGCCGCGGCAGTCACCATCTTAAATGTAGAACCTGGCGAATATATCTCAAACCCTGCCCTATCTTTTTTGGCATCTTGTTCGATGGTTTGTTCCAATAGAGCTATTAGTCGTCTTTCATTTATCCTATCAAAAACAGTATCAATTTTTTTATTGCCCCTGATTGAGACATGCACTTCATCAATTACCTTTTTGATGAGATCAAGAATTATCTTACCTTGTCCAGCATTAAGTCCTCGCAGTTTACTTGTTTCTCTGGCTGGCATCGACTGGAGTATTGCCTCGGCAAAATTACTCCTGTTATTGTCAATCGTCAATATTTGTCTCTTGATCGCCCTATCATTAATTTCTTTTCTAGAAAATAAGGCATTTGTGCTTTTGATTATCCCAGCAATAGCATTTTCATTTTTTATGGCTTTAGCACTATTAAAAACCTCAGTTTCATTGAGCATATCTATTATTTCTGCGTCTGTCGTCGGTAGCTTATCCTCTGGAGTTTTTTCTTTAATTTCTGTGACTCCTGCAAGCAATAGGGCACCCTGCACAATATACTCGCGGTCTATACAATCCATCAGCAAAATAGCTAGTTTATTAACTGCCTCCTTGGGGTCGCTATAAGAATTGTTGCTATAGCTAGGTAAACTCACACTTGCCAATACATTACCCGTAGCAATATCAATAGCATAGGCCGCCCCAGATGTTGTTTTGGTTTTCATAAAGGCACTCTCTATAGCCTCTTTTGCGGCAAGTTGCAGGTAAGCATCAACTGTAATCAGCACATCCCTATTGTCAGCAAGCAAATCTGCTAGTGCGCCACTCTTGGTTTGTGTGTACTTGCCTCTACCCCTAAAGGCAGGCACAAGCCCTTCAAAATCAGGCTCCAGCATTACTGCATAAGTTTCGCCCTTCTTGCCATCCTTAACCTCAATTGGCTTTCTTTTTATCCTAGTGCCGTCCTTATTGCTAATTTCTCCAGCTTCCATAAGCCAGTAGGCTTTTCTCCCATCGGTGTTTTCATGCAATGCAAGCATTTCTTCTGTGATAATGGCTATTTGTCCGCGGTCAGCACGCTGAATATCATCAAGTACTCTTATAGGTGCCCTTGTTGGTTTCTGCTCCATATTCATTAGTATCTGACGGGTTGTAGCACCCAAAGGAAAAATTCTTCCTTTGGCATCCACTTGGATTTTAGGTAGGTCTAAGCCTTTGTCAAAACTCCTAAACGATTCAAACTTGCCCAAGTTTTTTTCTTTATCAGTCATATCGCCGCGAAGTGGTATTCCATCAGGATCATCAGTCGCTAGAGGAATTCCCTCTGAATCAGAAATAGTTCCCCGCCTAATCGATTGCTGTATTTGCTTAATACGCGGGTTCGACAAAAATTCCAATTGTCGATTTCCGGAATTGTCTTCAATTTTTTTTAGGAAATTTCGCGTAAAAGTTTTGTTTGCAGACCCTACCATTACCTTAAAAGCCTTTGTAGCAGGGATGATTAATAGGAATGGAAGGAGAATACTCACCCACCTGATTTGGTTATATCTTGTCAAATTTACATAATCCCTGGGATTTTCATACGATCCAGAACTTTTTAGATTTACTTCTAAGTCCGGGGCAGAAGTGGCAACCATGCAGAGGGCTATCAACATGAAACCTGCTACTGTCGCAACCCCTCCAGCCGCAACAAACAATAGGGGAACGCCCGTCAGTGGTAGTACTCCCAATACTCCGCAGGAAATTAGCATGGTCTGAATGAAAATAAATGCCCCTCCCGCCAGCAACAAATATTTGGAATCGCTGAAATCTCTTTTTAGTAAGGCGGCCTTCAATAGCACATGTATCAACCATCCAAAAAGCACCAGAACTGTGATAACTCCTCGCCAACCATAAACCTCCCCTACCCCAGCAAGTACAAAATCTGTGTGACCATCTGGCAAGTTGAAACGAGTAGGAGCCGAATCAATACCAGCACCTGCAAAGCCCCCCGAAGAGAATGTCCACAGGGACTGAGCTAAGTGAGGATTGTTTGGAACGATAATATTTTCTGTTCCCCATGGATCATTTCGCATATTTGCGCGCTCGATCATGTTGTTGACTGGTCTTGTAAACCGCCACAGTCCTTCAGCTTTATTAAATGAAAAGGAATTTGCAAGGACAATTGTCAGCACCGCAATTCCCAATCCCAAACATGTATATTTCCAAAAATTTTTGGTGATGGTAATGGCATATAAAAATAGAGCCGTAAATAAAAGGACTAAAAATGACCCAAGGTCTTTTTGGGCAATAAATAAGACAATAAGGAATCCAAGAAAAGGCCACAGAAACCTATAATCCCGGAATGTGGTTTTGATCCAATCCCCCCATCCTCCTAAGTACATGACAATAGAAAGAATAGAAAATAAATAAATAATGCTTGTAGGCTGGCAGGTACCCAGAAAAGGAATGAAAATGCCACGGCCACCTCGCCCTTGACCTGCAAAAATCAGCAAAAACGCTAAGCCAAGCGCAATTCCTCCAAAAAACCAAAACAGATACCATCTATTTTTCCAGTCGGTTGTTTCACTGGGAAATTTAATTTTTCGCCATGAACAAATCCAGAGTATAACTGCAAATACAATAGCACTATAAGCAATCACCTCGCAAAATGCTGTGGTCCTTGGCACGGCGTTTAATGGGTCAGAATAAAATAAGAGGGCGTTGGCTCCACTGCTGGACAAGGCCATTAATGTTGGCAAAATTGATTGATATGCAGATGGGAATAAAAATGCAACAACCCGTGACATAAATATGAATGATAACGCCATCAGGCCAAAGAGCAGTCTCGCGTCATTTTTAGCTCGCTGAGGCGTTTTGAAACTCAGTGGATTGCTTCCATCATTAACAAAGCCATGGCGTGTTTCGTAATATAATCCTGCCGTAAATAGATCCCCTAACTCGTTAGGCGACAGAATTATCATCAAGTCTTTCTTCGCGCTGAAATTTGGATGGAGGGGGTAGTTTTTTACATTACTCAACCTCTGGATAACAGCTTCCGTCCAAGATGTAAGACCTTCACCCGTCCTCGCACTCCATACTGCTTGTAGCCTGTTCAGAATATCAACTTTTTTGGCAAGGGCTTTCAAATTAGTGTCATCAAAATTGCCGGCTGGGTCAGAAAGGAGGCCGGCTATTTTTGCCGAAAGATCAGACAGCTTTATTGGTTCATCACCATTATTGGGTTCATTACCCAACATCCGAGCAACTTGCTCGTCTATCTTCTTGCCATCACGAGATATTAGCTCCAGCACTTTGCCTGGCTTATTTTTTAGAACGCTCTGAAGTTCTGCTTTGTTTTTTGCACTGCTGTAGTCTGGTCCTAGAATGGCGTATGGTTTAGCTTGATATTCGTTATACTGCCAGTGTTCGGGGTTTGCATTAGCTGTCTTTTTTGCAAATTCATAATAACTTTTTGGGCAACTTATTTGTAGTAAAAAACCGAGCACCGTTATTGCGATTAACTCGCCTATCCGCCAGTTTCTCTCTTTTTTGACACCAGTCACTCCGTGCCTCCATTAGCAATAACTCGGTAGTTATTTCTCCATGTGAAACACCAGAACCGCATCCCCCAACATAATTTTGTCGCCATTTTGCAAATACTCATACTCGTTTGGGCTTATCCATAAATGCTTGGTATTTTCGCCGTCTTTCCTAAGTATGACTGTATTTTGCCATTTGCTTCCGGTATCAAAAAGGACTAGTTTTTTCTCAACTCTATCTATCCTTGCATGGTGCCTAGAAACCGTTTTATTTATCTCACCTTCAGCTTCAAAGGCGCAGTGATTTTCTTGTTCACTCCCATCTTTTCCGCGTTGACTAGTCCTACCAATGTTGAATGAGGGTTTATTGATTAGAATTTTTCCATCCTTGATGCAGTGCGGTTGGACATCCCCTGCTTCCACCGTCAAATATGCGTAGGCATTGAAGGAGAGTTTTGAATCAATAGTATCACCACCCGGATTACCATGGCCTTTGGCCGACGATCCAGTTGGCCTACGGAGGGATTTTGGCTCAATAGTATCACCAGCCGAATTACTAGAGCCTTTGTCTGATGAGCCGGTTGGCTGTGGGGAACTACTTGATTTCTTCGACTTTTCGGGAGAGGGTTTAGCAATTTCTTCTGGTAGTTTATTTTCGCGGTCGAGGAATTCCTTATCAGAATCATCAAAATATGCCTCTGCCGAGAATGTTCGATACTCATTTGGTGACGGATTTTCATCAACGATAATTTCTAGAGCAAACAGGCCTGGCCAGTCCTCATCTGCTACTCTTTCTCTCATAGCTTCATCAACAACAGTTTTTACTGCAATTTTGAAATTATCGGTTTTTACGTCCAGAAATTTGTATTTTTCTTCGCTAGTTTTTTGGAAAAAGGTTAATTTTAGGTTTCGCGGATACACCCTGCGCCAACCAATTCCACCTTTCGAACCAATCAGTGGTTCCCTGGCTTTTTTCATGATTTCTATTGCCGATTCTTTTGCTATTTCTATGGTTTGACCACCACCCGGCATGTTATCTTGAAAAAATCTCCGAATGAGGGATACCGCTGATGAAAATGGTGATGGAACATTTCCTTTTGGGTTTCGCAAAGACATTTTTTTCTCCTAAGCTATCCCCACTTATCTGTTTGAGTGCAAAGGTATGGGAGGAGGATAGTGACCAGATTAGATTGAAAAAATAGGTGGTTTTGCAGTGCCATGAGATTCATCGACACAGACGTATTACCACATTGCCAAAAGCGCATTTTATCAAAATGCTACATCAATGATACTATACTAGTTTCATCTACCATTAGACAATTGATTTCATTTTCGTTTTTTTTCTATTGGATTAGCCATCCTATTGTATACTTTGGCGGTAGGTTATGCAAAAAAGCCCTACCTTATACAGTTTCTCATTCCAATACATAATGATGCCTACTGTAAAGACGCGCTAGGATATGTTTCCATCTAAAAACTGAAAACTAGTATTACCCGTGATTTCGATACGTAACCCAGCTCTGAGGCATCCGCATGAGTAAACTATTGAAATTGGCTTCAATCCCCATTCTATTGGTATTTCTGGCAATCAACATCCATAGTCTTTACAAGTCTGCTATTGGGGTAGTTTTGCAGTTCAAAATCTACCTTTGGTTTGTTGTTGGATTTGCGTTGTATTGCATTGTGCGAAGATTCATTAAGAAAAACCTTGATTTTTTGGAAACTTTTACGCACGAACTTATCCACACAGTGATAGGGCTACTGTTTTTTCACCAAATAGATAAATTTAATGCGACAAGTAGAAATGGCGAAGTGATCTACCATGGTGGAAAAAGAGCAGGGAATATTTTTATTTTGCTTGCGCCCTATTGTTTACCAATTTATCCAATCATTTTTCTTCTTTTCAGATTTGCAATTGCTCCGGAATATATATGGCTTATTAATATTGTAACAGGCATTACCACTGCATTTCATGCTTTTGCATTCAAAAGAGATATTCATTTTCGACAACCAGATATTCAAAACGCTGGAGTTTTATTTTCGTTGATATTTATTTGGACATTTTTGAGTTTTTTTACTTCAATAATTCTCTGGTCAGTCCAGAGTGGCCTCGGCGGTGCGTTTGTGCATTGGTGGAAAAACTCAGTTTCTCTAGTAAAAATGGTCTACTGATAATCCTGCTATACAAATAGCAATTTAACTTACTGTAGTTCATGGCAAGTGGCCGAAAATTTGTACCCTAATTCCTTGCCACGTGGGAGTTTACAAAAAGGATTCGCAACAGAAAAGTATTGCAGGGCTATCCGTTGTAAAGGATTATACCAAGTTGCACCCATACGGGAGCAACTTGGTATAACGGCAATGCGAAAGCAGTGCCCGCAAGTTTTTGAAAATACGGGCTTTGCTCGTGTTTGCAAAAACTTTTGCGTTTCGCGTTCAAAATATTTTAAACGCAACCAAGTATTAGTTCAAAAATTACAAAATTTTTGTTTGCCAACTGCCTGGGCAATGGTGTACAAAGAGAGGTTACATTAATTATAGGAGTAGTAAATGCAATGGTTTTACAATCTCAAGCTCCAGTCAAAGTTGATGGCAGGTTTTGCCATAGCTATCATCCTGATGGCAGTTGTCGGCTATGAAGGGATAAACGGACTCATCAAAGTTGGCCGCGGCGGATCCAATATCTATGGCGAAGGTGTGTTAGCCACTGCACACGCTGGCAATATCAGGGCATATCTGGCCGATGTTCGCCTTGCACTTCGTAGTGCGATTACTGAGGAAGATCTTTCTGTGGTGAGGACGCATAAAGCCACTTGCGACTCAGCCAGTAGTAGGTTGCTCAAAGAAGTTGAAGCCATGATAGAAATCGCCAAGCTTGCCGAACAAGACGCCAAGGCCAAAGAAGCATTTATGACCAACCTCAAGGATGTGGCCTCTGCCTTCATCAAAAATTCAGAAAACGTGATTAACGACGTTTTGAACGGGCGACGCGACCAGGCACGGGCGGCATTGCGAAACCCAGAGCTGATAGCAGTTGCCAACAAGGTGGGCGAGCTGGCTTCAGAGGTTACTGTGATAATCGACTCTGCGGCCAAGGAGTTAAACGCAACCAACGATAAAAATATTCGCAGTGCAACCACTTCCATGCTTGTAACTATCACTATAGCCATCATAGTGTCTGTCTTAACCGGCATCCTTATTTCTTCTTTTATTGTAAAAAACATTAACAAGCTGGGCGAGGTAATAGGCAAGCTTGCTACCCATGACCTTACGGCAGAGTGCAAGGGCGAATACAAGGATGAAGTTGGACAAATGGCAGACTCACTTGGGTTTGCGCTGGAAGAGATCAAAGGTCTTATTAAACATATAGCAACAGATGTGCATGGCGTAGCAAGTGGCTCAACCGAGCTATCTGCGTCAGCCGAACAAATGTCGGCTACAACCGGCGAAATAGCCAGAAGCACGGATACACAAAAAGCAGGGGCAGAGAGAATAGCCACGGCTATGACCGAGCTGTCGGCCTCTATTGAGGAAGTCAGTAGGGGTGCTAATGCTTCTCTTGCCCAGCTCGAAGAAGCTATTGATGCCACCCGACAGGGTAACGAGGCAGGTGAAGCCACAAAGGCCGCTATGGATGACATCACCCAGACTACCGGCCGTATAGCGCAAGCTATCGGGGTAATACAGGAAATTGCCAATCAAACCAACCTGCTTTCCCTCAACGCGGCTATCGAGGCCGCCAAGGCGGGCGAGCAAGGCAAGGGCTTTGCGGTGGTTGCCGAAGAGGTGAGAAAACTGGCAGAGCGTAGCGGGACATCGGCCAAAGAGATTGCTCAACACAACATCGAGGCTCGCAATTCAGTAGCCAAGGGTGGCGAGTTAGTGGCCTCCACTGTCGACTTGCTCCACAACATCAGAGCCAGCTTGGATCAGTTTGCCATCCAAACAAGGGAATCAGTGGCATCTTCATCTGAACAGGCCTCTGCCGGAGCAGACGTGGCAAAGCAGATCGAGCAGAGCGTCGCAGAGTCAGCATCAGTAGCCTCTGCTACATCGGAGATGAACGCTACCACTTCAGAAATATCTCGTACAGCCCATGATTTGGCACGACTTGCAACTGACCTGCAAGATCAGATCAAGAAGTTCAAACTTCAATAACATTCGATTCAACAGAGCCTCTTGCAATACCGGCGGTTTTGCAAGAGGCTCAACATTCTATCTTTTCCAAAAATGGCTCACCAGTGTTGTAGCATTGGTGTAGCATTGGTTTGTCTTCGTTTTTTTCTTCATACCAAAATTGTGTTCAATAGATTCAACGTAACTCTTTATAATGATTAAACTTACTGTAATCGAGCATCAATAGTCTTGAAATTACATCAATTGAAAACCGAAAACTGGTATTATATCCTCTGAGATTATTGGAGCGACCAATGAAGTGGTACCGCAACCTAAAAATGAAGTCCAAACTGTTACTTGGTTTTGGAATATCGGCTCTACTAACAATAGTAGTCGGAGTTATTGGCCTTTTAGCAACGCATAGGATTATGGAGGCTAATGTCGAACTGTATGACGAGGGAGTCCTGGGTGTCACCCTTGCGGGAGACCTGGGGCGGTCGTTTGGCTCTGTGCGCTCTCAACTGAGAGACATCATAATAGATAATGCGGAGGCTCGTAATCGCGTTTCCATGATGGAATATGAAGAATTAAAAAAAACCATGTACGACGATGCCAAGAAAATTGAGGAGAAGGCACAAGCCCATCGTGATACAAAACGATACGACAAGGTTGAAAAACTTTTGAAGCAAATGGATGCCTATTTTAAGGTGGCTGATGAAATCCTGGAGATGGCGGCCACTGGTAAGAAAACTCAGGCGCAGGAATACATTAGAACGTCAAGCGTGGAGGCGACAGTTTCGGCATTTTCGGATATTCTCGACGACTTGCTGAGTTTTATGAAGGACGAAGCATTTGAACTAAAAGAAAAAAGTGACAAAGTTTTCGCATACTCGGTCATCGAAATAGTTTCCCTAGGTTTTATCGTTGCTATAACGTCCTTTGGACTGGGTGTTTTCATATCTAGGCTGGTGGTAGAAAACATACACCGAGTTTTAAGGAGCATACATAGAGTTGCAGGCGGCGACCTAACGGTTGTCTCTAAAGCCAACTACGCTGATGAACTTGGACAGATGGCAGATGCCATAGGTGAAATGGTAGATAGTCTGCGCTCCCTGGTCATGGGTGTTCTGGAGGATGTGGATGGCCTTGCAAGCGGTTCATCTGAATTGTCGACATCTGCCCATATTATGTCCAAGGCCTTTGACGAGATAACTCATAGCACTGAGGCACTGAAGTTCGGAGCAGAAAACATGTCGGCGGCGATGTCGGCTCTTTCTGGCTCCATCGAAGATGTAAGCTCTAGTGCCCAAAAATCCTTGGAACAGCTCGATGCCGCGCTGGAAGCCACAAAGCAGGGTAACGAGACAGGTGCCGAGACAAAACAGGCGATGGATGGCATCACAGAAACTACCGGACGCATTGCAAAAGCGATTGGTGTGATCCAAGAAATTGCAAACCAGACAAACTTACTTTCTCTCAACGCGGCCATCGAGGCCGCCAAGGCAGGCGAGCAGGGCAAAGGGTTTGCAGTTGTCGCTGAAGAGGTAAGAAAGCTGGCTGACAGGAGTAGTGTTTCCGCCAAAGAGATAGCTAAGTACAACATTGAGGCTCGTAAATCGGTAGAAGGAGGCGGAGAGCTTGTAACAGCCACGGTGGAGTTGTTAAATAAGATCAAGACAGACCTTGATGTGTTTGCACGCCAGACTAGAGACGCTGTAAATGCCTCCGCCGAGCAGGCCTCCGTTGGGAATGAAGTGGCAAATCAGGTAGACAAAAGTGTTACCGAATCTTCTGCCGTGGCTTCCGCAGTTGTAGAGCTGACATCCCACACCACAAAAGTAGACAGCACAGCAAATGAACTAGCCAAACTTTCCTGCACACTGCAAGAAAGGGTCAGAAGGTTTAAAACGTAGCACCGGCAAAGAGGCCATGTAGTGATTTTAAGGAGGTGAGTGAAGTGGAATCCGACAGTAACAGTAGCCCGGAACCTGACGGGTCGCGCCGTAGAGAGGCGGTTGCTTGGGATTCGATTTCATTCTGCCGCTCTAACTCGATGTAGCTCATTAGCAAACGGGCCATACATTCAATCTCTTTTTAACACCGTAGAATTGGAGGTATAGGTCAATGAAGAAAACATTGGGCAATATTCTGGAAACAAAAAAAGATCTCGCAGAAAAAAAACGCCGTGAGGAAGTGCGAGAGCGCATAGTTTATGCAACCACGTCTGAATCAAGCGAAGTGTTGCATAAGTTAGGCACGTCAATTGATGGTCTGAGCGAAGACCAAGCAGACTATTTTCGCGACCGCTTCGGTGGCAACCAAGTTACCCACGGCAAAAAGGATTCCTTACCCACGCGGCTAGCCAAAGCGTTTATTAACCCCTTTACGTTAATCCTATTTGTTCTGGCATTAATATCTGTTTTTACTGATATAGTCTGGGCCTCTGCTGGCGAGGCAGACCCCATTGCAGTAATCATCATTATGACGATGGTGTTGGTATCAGGCGTGTTGCGCTTCGTGCAAGAAACAAAGAGCGGGCATGCGGCTGAAAACTTGCTAAAGATGATAAAGACCACAACAAATGTGCGACGAAAAGAAACAGGAGACCAGGAAATCCCCCTAGATGAAGTAGTGGTCGGTGACATCGTGCAGTTAGCCGCTGGCGACATGATACCTGCTGATATGCGCATCATATCGGCCAAGGACTTATTTATTAGCCAATCGGCTCTTACAGGTGAAAGTGAAGCAGTTGAGAAATCATCACAGTCTCTACAGGGCAAAATCGACGCATTGACGGAATTATCAAACATTGCCTTCATGGGGTCAAACGTCATATCCGGTACAGCAATGGGGGTTGTTGTGGCAACGGGCGCGGATACAATCTTTGGCGAAATGGCCAAGGGCGTAACAACCGAGCCAGTAATGACCAGCTTTGAAAAGGGTATCAACTCGGTTTCTTGGGTGCTAATAAGATTCATGCTTTGGATGGTTCCCATCGTCTTGTTCATCAATGGGTTTACAAAAGGCAACTGGGTAGAGGCTTCGCTATTTGCCCTTTCGGTGGCAGTGGGGCTAACTCCTGAAATGCTTCCCATGATAGTCACTACCTGCCTCGCAAAGGGTGCAGTGGCAATGTCTCGCGAAAAGACCATCATCAAAAACCTTAACTCGATTCAAAATTTAGGCTCTATCAATATTTTGTGTACAGACAAAACAGGGACGCTAACCCAGGATAAGGTGATATTGCAGTACCACCTGAATATACATGGGCAGGAAGATCTTCGCGTACTTCGCCATGCCTTCCTCAACAGCCACTATCAGACTGGCCTAAAAAACCTAATGGATAAGGCCATCATCAATAGGACTATGGAAGAGCAAGTCGGTGCAGAAGAACTACGTGGCATCGAAGACAAATTTATTAAAGTAGACGAAATACCATTTGACTTCGAGCGTCGTCGCATGAGCGTTGTCGTCTCAAACGGCAAAACCCAGATGATTACCAAAGGCGCAGTGGAAGAAATGCTGTCGGTTTGCACTTATGCAGAGTTCCAGGGCGAGGTACAGCATCTGACGGATGACATTAGAGCCTACATACTTCAAAAGGTTGATGATCTTAACGATGATGGCATGAGGGTCATCGCAGTTGCACAAAAGACAAACCCTTCGCCCGTTGGTGCGTTTTCAGTTGCAGACGAATCAGACATGGTGTTGATGGGATACCTGGCCTTCCTCGACCCACCAAAAGAATCCACCGCAGATGCCATTAAAGCATTGCGTGAACATGGGGTGAGAGTAAAGATTCTGACAGGCGACAACGACAAAGTAACACGCTGTGTTTGCCGCCAGGTAAATCTTCCGGTAGACCAGATACTACTCGGCTCTGATCTTGATTCTATGAGCGATGAAGTCTTAGGCAGGGTGGCAGAAGAAGTGTCAGTGTTTGCCAAGCTATCACCCCAACAAAAAGCAAGGGTTATTACCGTACTGCGTAACAATGGCAACAGCGTAGGATACATGGGGGATGGCATAAATGATGCCGCCGCCATGAAAGCCTCAGACGTAGGCATATCAGTTGATACCGCGGTGGATATATCTAAGGAGTCTGCTTCGGTAATCCTGCTGGAAAAAGACTTGATGGTGCTGGAAAAGGGTCTGATAGAGGGGCGCAAGACATACGCCAATATGATCAAGTACATCAAGATGACAGCCAGTTCAAACTTCGGAAACATGTTTTCTGTGCTGGTAGCGAGTGCATTTTTGCCATTCATCCCCATGCTACCCCTCCAGATCATTATGCTCAACCTCATTTATGACCTATCCTGCACCGCAATCCCCTGGGATAACGTAGACAGGGAATTTTTGGACGTTCCAAGAAAATGGGATGCCTCTTCCATCGGCAAGTTCATGCTCTGGATTGGCCCAACCAGCTCAGTATTTGACATCACGACATACTTGCTGATGTATTTTTTCATCTGTCCGCAGTTTGTTTCTGATGGACTGCTATTTACACAAATACAACAAGGAGACATAGTACAATCCGGCATGTTTGCCGGTATGAATATGAAAGTGGCCTATATTGCTCTATTTCAGGCAGGCTGGTTTGTGGAGTCCATGTGGACACAAACCTTGGTCATACATATGATACGAACCCCCAAGATCCCTTTCATACAGAGTCGCGCATCCGCAACTCTCACACTACTTACCTTTGCAGGGATCGGGCTACTCACCTATATCCCTTTCACGAGCCTTGGCACTAAACTGGGTCTGGCACCCCTGCCCTCCTCATACTTTCCCTGGCTATTCCTGACAGTATTTCTTTACATGGTATTAGTAACCGTGTTCAAAAAGCTCTTTGTCAGATTGTATGGGGAGCTACTGTGACAAATTCATAATTCTTGTTCTATATTTCGTTTATATAGCAATTCAACTGTAGATGGATGAGGTTGTAATGACAGCAGAAAAGCCCAGTATAAAATACACTGACTGCCCAAACGAAGAATCGCTAAAAAACAAAGTTGCCCGCGACTTTTTCAAGCGGTTTGACTGCACGGACGTACTGGACAAAATTGACTTTACCGTAAAAACCGGGGAGAACTATTTGCTTTGGGGGGAGGCCAAAACATCCCCGACAGACATACATGCAATGCTGGCACAGCTTGTACTCACCATAGGCAAAGCAAGGACATTTGACAAATATCTACCCCCT
>WRHW01000037.1 GCA_009783055.1 Holophagaceae bacterium | reverse complement strand
TGGGCAAAGAGTTTAGGATTATCATTTCACCGATAATGCCTGGTTTTTTGGAGTTTTTGGATACGCAGTGAATACTTTCGCCGTTTTTTATTGACAATCATATCTTGTTTAGTATCAATATTTAATACTAAGTATATTTCAAATATTAACCCTGTAAATGAGTATTGACTTCCAGATTTGAAGCTGTGACAATGGCTATCTGGTATCATTCTTTGGAGGTTTCCATGATTTCGGCCTTGCTTTTTCCTCTGTTGCTCTCTTCTGTTGGAAGTGTAAGCGACTTAGACGTAACCGAACTGTCGGCAACGGTTAGTCCGCCCATGAAAGTGGCCACCCTGGCCGCTCACTGCAACGGTCCATTTTTGGAACCAATCGGTGGCGAATGGGTTGTCGTTGTAGATTTTCAGGTATTCTACTTTGGCTGTGGCGATACTGGTTACAGCATGGCTATTGCGTTCAGAAACAATCCTAAGAATTGTAATACAGATACATCGAATCCTGGTGATGGCAAGCCGGCTGTCTGAGGTACTAACCCTTAATGCACATATCGTTGCCATGGCAAATACAAAGTTGAATGCTACCCAGAACAACTGGCTATGAGTGTAGTGGGCTATGTGGCCGTAGCGTTTCAACAAACATGGCGTAAAATTTTGTTGGATGCTTAATTGTCGGATGGTATTTTTTTTGATTCTTTTACAAGACATTCTGCTAAAGAGTTGCGTTTTTGGCCTGCTATTTAATTATGGAGACACATATGTCGAATTACCGTTTCGTGTTTTCTGTGTTACTAATTTCTCTGTCTTTAAGTAAATTTTTGCCCGCTCAATCTATGCCGGGGCAATGGGTCGGTGATTTATATATGATCAATCGTTTTAACGTGGTTGATGGTTTTGCGCGACCGCCTTTTGCCAAAATTTTAATAGATGAAAAAAACACCATTCACCAAACAATGCCGAATATTGCAAGCGCGGGTGCAGACTTCCCCATAGAGGCTAGGTATCGGCGAGAATCTATGTACTCTCACTGGCACAGCGATGCTCTGTACACGTTGGCTAGTGGCGATAATGAAAGAAATGAGGACGGCTCGATATTTAAGCGTTGGACTTTCGCAAAATGGGAAGATGACGAGTGGCATTTTGTAGGCTATTACAAAACATCTCCGGCCGCACTCTTAAAAGCTATTCCATGTGACAATGACCGCTTGATAGTGATTTCAAATTTTAATGCTCTGCTGAACGGCAATACCTCAGATCCCACCCCATTCGCAAAAATGTCTGTACTCCCAGGCAGAAAGGAACTCAGGCTAGAATCGTTTATTGACCATGGTCAGGATGACCTAAAAAAGTACATGTCGAGTGAACCTTGTTTCGACCTTGCCTGCCAGAGTGACATTATTTTGACCGACAAATTTGCAACGGTTGTAAATTCTAGTACGGGCTTATTCTGGGTATTTTCTTTAGAAAAAGCATCCCTGGTTAAGGCTGGCAAACTTTTTAGGAGAGTAACGCCGGAGATGATTGCTAAAGGAGGTTTTTCTACGGCAACTTTAGCAGTGAACCCTGAAAAAGAAGGTACAGTTTTGATTGCAAGTCAGGATGAGGATTTTTTCGTGAATCTGCCACCAGGCAATCCGTATATGGAAATGGCAGAAATGAGAATGAACAACCCTCAAATGACCCAGGAAGTATACCGAAGGTTGCTGGATGATGCACTCGAACAACGTAAGAGGGATAGTCCTTTTGTTGTTTGGTACAGAATTTATCCTGAAAATGGCAAGGTGGAGAAATTATATGATCCGCCGGAAGGTGGCACATTCTACAGGAGCGAGATGAAAAATGGCCTTTGGTGGCCAATGTTGGATGGGTCTGTGAAATTGGGAAATTTGGAAGGAGAAATTGCTTCCAGTTTGTTAGAATCTCAAAGATCAGACAAAAGTGATCCTGCCGGAGAAGCCAAGAAAGAAGTGATAAACCATACTGCACCCCCACTAGGCAGTGTTGTCTCTGATCCAAAGAAAATTGACACTGTAGCTAAAATACCAAGTGGCGTTTAATGGGGATAAACGCAATTCCTAGGTTTCCGCCGACTCTGGCTGGATTGATGCAACTTGTTGATAAATATAGAATTACACCAGAGTCTTGCTTTGGCTTGGCGTAGCCTACACCTCCGGTGAGTTGCAAAACCCAAGGGTTTTGCAACTGGCTCTATAAACTGTACTTTGCTGAGCCATTCTCAATAACCCTGTTGGTTTTGAAATTAGTTTTGTTTTATCCTTTATCAAGGAGTGCTACCTTGCCTGAAAAATTTATCGAACAACTTAAGACTTTTGACAAGATACTTTTGACTCCACATGAAAATCCGGATGCGGATGCTATTGGGTCTGCCCTTGGTCTGGCTTGGCACTTATACAGCCTGGGCAAAGAGTTTAGGATTATCATTTCACCGATAATGCCTGGTTTTTTGGAGTTTTTGGATACACGTGGTTGGATTGAAATTTACAATCCCGACACACACAAAGACATAGCCAGTTGGCCAGAATGTTGGGTGATGACAGATGCAAGCGATCCAGATCGACTTGGCCATCTCAAGGATAGCTTTATCGCTACGGCGGCCACCAGAGCCTTTATTGACCACCATTTGCATGGAGGCAAGGATTGCTTTCATTTTTCCTACCTCAACACAGAAGCAAGCTCTACCTGCGAGCTGGTGACAGAAGCACTCGAAGATTACCCCAATATGCCGGGGGCAATGGCTCAAGCCCTATACGCAGGGATTGTCGATGATACCGGCAATTTCAGGTTTTCCAATACGACATCTAAAGTTTTCCGAATGGTGGCTGGGTTGCTTGAAAGCGGAGTTGAACCTGATACTGTCAACCGTTGCTTATACAACCAAGGGACACTTGCCAGGATGCGCCTTACAGCGCGAGTGATAGAGAGGATGTCCATGTATGCAGACGAGCGGCTTGCTGTGTTGACTGCTTCCCTGGATGACCTAGAGTCTGTTGGTGCAACTCCGGATGATCTTGAGGGATTAGTATCCAGACCATTGGAGTTGCGCACAGTGGAGGTTTCGGCTCTTGTGTATGAAAAACCTGACGGCACCATCAAGGTGAGTATGAGGTCTAAGCTCGAAGTAAATGTAAATACAATCTGTCGTTCTTTTGGTGGAGGCGGGCATCGCCTTGCCTCTGGTGCAAAATTTGATAAACCAATGAAGGAAGTGCTAGATTTGGTGATCCCAGCCATGGTTTCTGCTATTGAAAATTACAAGAAGTAGCTATGAACAGGCAAAGCGGTAATTTAGATTTAGTTGCCAGGCTGGAAACCGAAAGCGTCCCTTTTATTGCCAAGGCCAATATCCCAACAATTTTTGGCAATTTCAGGGTGTATGGCTTTTTGGAAAAGCAAACTGGAAAAGAGCACTTAGCCATAGTGTCGGGTGAAATAGATGCCCGAAAGCGAATCGATCTCCGCATCCACAGTGAATGCTGGACAGGAGAAGTGTTGGGTAGCCAAAAATGCGACTGTCGCGCCCAATTGGAGGGTGCACTCCGCCACATAAGCCAGTATGGGGGGGTGGTTTTGTATCTGAGACAGGAGGGAAGGGGCATTGGTCTCCTAAACAAACTTAAAGCCTATAGTTTGCAGGAAGACGGCCTTGATACGGTGGAGGCAAATCATCACTTAGGGTTTGACGATGACTTGCGTACATACGAGGCGGCTATAGAGATTCTGCGCTTCTTTGGCATTACAAAAGTAAATCTGATGACCAATAATCCAAAAAAGGTAGAAGCATTGGAGGCAAGGGGACTAAATGTAAAACGAGAATCTCACCAAGTTGGTCAGACTCCCCAAAATCTCTCATATCTAAAGACCAAGGCCAATAAGAGCGGGCATATTATAGAGTTTGGTGAGTAAAGATGACTTCGCAATATAGCAGAACTACTTTGGGTAGTTCATAATTGCCACGGCTTTTTGTGTTTGCCATACACGCCCCAGGATATATGTGGCCAGTGGCCTTGTACAGTGGTCAGTGGCAAGTGGCCAGTGACCAGTATGGTTGATGCGGCTCTGCCGCTCCTTCTTTTGTGGCCAAAAGCTGGTTGCAAACTTGCTGAAATTAAACTAAACTACAATAAGCAATCAGGGGATTGCACATTGGTATCGACTTCAATCCGAAGATACTAAAAAAGATACGGCTGTACCTACCAGGGCGGGCACAACGAGCGACGCTTGGGCAGTTGTCTCCGCTAGGAATACTACCGGCACGAGCAATGTGTGGTGAACTGAACCTACAAAGGATGCCGCTCCGACTAGGATCAGACAGGCGGGGTTTGATACTCCAAAGAGCCCTGCAACTGCGGCCCCCAGGCTTGCCCCCATTGCCAGACAAGGGAGCCAAAGCCCGCCAACGCCTCCGCCAGCAAAGGTGAGGGCAGTGGCGAATAGCTTTAGGGAAAGAAACATCAACGCCCAGCCGGTGAGAGTAGGGGTATTTAGAATATGAATGGTGAGGGGTAGTCCCCCCCCTTGGGTAACGGCTAAGCCAGGGAAAAAATAGCTTGCGGGTAGGCTGAGCAGAACAAGACCGACACCTGCGGCTAGACCACGCCACATCAGCGGAATGCGTCCAAGCGTCTTATCCAGGTATCGCTGTAATAGTCTGTAGACCTTTGAGCCAAGTCCGCAGAGTAAACCCAGTAGCAGTGCCCAGCCGATTTCCTGGGGACCAATGGGTGGCAGTGTTGGTATGGGTAGCAATGGATGTAGCCCATAGACCGAAGCAAATACCATGTAGCCTGATGCGGCAGAAATGAGACACGGAATGAGGGATATAGGGTCGACACGGCCATTGTCTTCTACGGCCATAAGTGCCCCAGAGAGTGGGGCGCAGAAAATAGAAGCCAGGGCGGCACCTGCTCCTGCCCTTGCAAAAACAGTGGGAGGAACCCTAAAAAGCCGCACTGGCCTCCAAATATGGGACAAAAAGGTCAACATGCGATGGGTTTGCACGCCCACAGCGGCTCCTAGCCACCTACCTGGTGCCTCCACGCCCACGGCTCCGCCAAATCCGATGGTTAGCCCACAGGCCGCTACTTTTACGATGGATTTAAGGAAGGGAAAGGCTCTGTATGGATCGGTCTTAGCAAGGCTCAAGTCCCTGGCCAGAGATACCTGGCCTATCCGCGACCAATATAAAAGCACAGTTGTAAGAAACATGCCTATGGCTGGTAGCAGGACTGTTAGGTTTAGCTTTCCCCCCATGCTACCTACCCAAGGTTCAAAGGAACCAAGTGCCTTCCATACAAAAGCTACGCAAAATCCAATACCGGCACCCAATGGTAAAATTACCAGCACGGCCCTGCGAGCATGTGCTAACAAACGTAGACGCGCCCCTCGGTTGGGTAATATAGAAATTATGTCCTGGGCAATGTGCATTGTTAGAGCTGGGTACTCAGAATTGAGAAATTATTCATAGAAGGCCATTATTGCTATTTCTTTCTCAAATCTGCTTCAGTAAAAACAGCGACATTTAATACAGAGCCATAAAGCCTTCCAACGATGGAAGGGAAAATAGTCGTTGCTGTTTTCCACTTCATAGACGTGGCATCCAATTCTTCCATGATTTTTAAGTCTACTCTGTCTGTTGAGTGAGTATAAGTTCCTTTGAAGTATGGTATCGTGATACCGTTTTTTTCGATGTAGGACTCCCATGAAGTGTTAGAAAATTTAATAATGTAAGTATCGCCCTTGCTGTCCTTGCCTTCCCACTGGCCGATCCATTGACTGGTGGGAATCTGCACTCTTGCAGGTGGTTGGGCAGGGGTAGTCTGGACTGGCTGAGGTCTGCGTTGGCCTTGCGCAGGAGTAGGCGGAATAGGTTCGGGTGGAGGTTTACAACCCTGGCTCAGTACCAACAACGCGACTATGCAAAAACAGGTTGCATTTTTTGTCCAGTTGGTCATTAAATTTCTCCTTAAATTTTTCCTTTGGAGCCATGGCCTAAATCAGTGGCCATGTATTATAACACCGATTTGAGAGTAAGGTTGCTATCGAGGTAGAAGTGCGCCTGGGTAAACAGGTACACTTTCATTGCCATTTGCATCAACGGTGGCTAGGGCGAATACATAATTGTCCAACATGACATTTTGAAGTACTAATTCCCTGGAGACTGGTATTGCCCTGGTTCTTTGCCAGTGGATAGAGTCTGACCTTCGGCGATATAATACCAAGCCGACAATCCTGCTGTCCTCTGGTAGTTGCCACCTAAGAATGGTGTTGGCAGTTCCGTTTCCGCCAATTCCTACGCCAAAAGGTGGTGCGGGGGCGTGACTTAGGTGCATAAAGCCAGCTAGCAGAGCGCGGGTAATTTTGGCGACGTAGTTTTCATCAAAAAACTCCATCGTATCGCCATATTTGCGACCATTTTCTGTGCGGGGTATTTGGTGCTGACGGTCGTAGTGCTCGAGGGTGTCTGTAAATCTGATGCCGGGAAAGCCTTCGTTGGCAAAGGGCGTATGATCTCCACCTCGTCCGACCCTATCCCGCCTTAGCATTAGCCAGATGTCCAGATTGTCAGAATATGGTTCACCAAAACGTTTTATATATCTTGCCCACTCGCGGCTTAAGCCATCATTTTCGCCACCGAGTGCCTCCCGTATGCGCTTTTGGGCATCTGTCTCGGTGGTTGGCACACCTTCAGAAAAGCACCTGATAGTAGTGTTGTCTGAATCATTATTCACCCCGGATACGTTGCCAAGAATGTCAACTGCTACCATGCCCCTGACAATATAGCCTTCATTTTTTAGTCGCTTTGCTAAATGGGTTGCCCCAACTAGCCCCTGTTCTTCAGCCGCTGACGCTACAAAATATAAGGTTATAGCTGGCTTTTCTGCGGCCATGATCCTAGCCAATTCAAGGCTGATAGCTACCCCACTGGCATCGTCAACAGCTCCGGGGCCGTCGGCGTTGACATCCCTGCCGGAGGGCAAACTGTCGTAGTGGCCAGCAATCACTATTACTTCCTTTGCCCTGGCCGGGTCAGTGCCAGGCAGGATTGCTCCAAGGTTTGCAAGTTCCACGGGGTTGGGGAGCCGTCCACTGCCCCCAGCCGTGAATCTCTCTTCATATAACTCCAGGCGACTGCCGGGGAGTGCCTGCAACGACTTGACATGGTTGATGATCCAATTCTGCGCCGCCCTGTTGCCCCTAGTGGGATTGGTAGGGTCGGAGAGGGTGTGGCGAGTGCCAAAGTCAACCAGGGACTGAACAATGGCCTTGATACGCGCCGGCTCTACTTGGGCTACACGCTCTTGAATATGTAAATTACTAGCGTTTTGCGCCAAAAGGCTAATGGGTGCACCAGAAGCGACTAGGACAGAGAGAGAAAATAAAACTGCAAATCTGGCTAGGTTCATCATGTCTCCTATGCAGGGGGAAAGGGGGGTATGGGATAGAAAGTTTTAGCAGATTGTATGCTATGAGTCCACTACAAAGGTTAATTCTAATTGCAAGCGGCCACCCATTCTAGTCATTAACAATTATCGAACTTACAAAATGCCGAGCCATTGGGATTTGCTTGCAAATCACGACCGCTAACTGCTTGCAAGGCAGACTTGTTTCGCCGTTAAGCAAGTATCTAAAATGTTACTATTACAAACTTGACAACCCAAATGATTTTTCATAGAATTTGCAATAATGGTGTAGTATTGAACTGGATGGGCAGAAATTATGAAATTTCAACGAAAAATTGAGGTAATTACGATTGGCTCTTTGCTTATCATGGGAGTTGCTGTCGCAATTGTATGTATTAAGGAGTTTACTTCAACCCTCAGAAAAGAGAACCATCAAACCGTTTCCAGACAAATACAATTAGCATCCGAAATATTTGAAATCGACTTGCTTTCCTTGGAAATAGCGGCGGCAGGCATCGCCGAAAATCTGGCATTGGCGCAGGCAGTTGTAAACGGCAATACTCCAGATGTACAACGCTTAGCTAAACATGCTTTGGATGTATACAAAATAGACGTGGTAACACTTGTTAACGCCGACGGAAAGGTTATAGGGCGCGGACATTCTGACAGATTTGGCGACATCCATACCACTGAAAGCAGTATAAATGCACTTGTAGGCAAAAAATCCAGAGGAATCGAGCAAAGCGGTATCCTAGCATATTCATTGCGTGCTGGGGCTCCGATAATGCTAAATGGCAGAATTGTTGGTTGCGTAAATACTGGAAATAATAAGGTCTGGGATCATTCTTTGGTAGAAAAGATGAAAGAAATTTCGGGTGCAGAATGTACCATATTTCAGGACAACACCAGGATTTCAACTACCCTACTTAATGCCAATGGGGAGAGAGCCATTGGCACAACCCTAGATGATCAAAAAATAATTCAGACTGTATTAAAGGAAGGGAAAACTTTTACGGGTAGGGCCAAAGTGCTTGGAAACGAATTTGATGTATCCTATCAACCTCTCAGAAGCCCATCGGGCGATATAGGCGGCATGGTATTTATAGGCAATAACACAAAACGTATCAACCAAACAATTTCAAAACAAATAATTATCACCATTGTCACAATCGCAATAATAGTAGTTTTGATTAGTTTGTTTTTGCCACGTATCGTTCATGGAATTGTAAAGCCTATTGAGGATATTAGTGGCCTCATAAAAGGTGTAGCTAAAGGAAATTTAACCATTAAATCCAACATAGCATCAAATGATGAAATCGGCGAAATGGCAATTGCGCTTGATATGATGATCGATGCGCTAAGAGATTTGATACGTGGCGTTAGCCATAGCACTGATGGCGTTGCCAGCGGATCTACGCAACTTTCAGCATCATCCGAAGAAATGTCGGCAACTACCGAGCAAATAGCAAAAAGTGCAGATATGCAAAGAAGCGGAGCCGAAAGAATGGCGGCGGCAATGGCAGAGTTATCAGCATCCATAGATAAAGTGAGTCAGGGATCGCAAAATTCGCTTTCGCAACTGGATTCTGCAATACTTGCTACACAAGAAGGAAATGCCGCCGGTGAGGCTACCAAAGAGGCTATGGACGACATAACACAAACCACAGGCCGTATCGCTCAGGCTATTGGGGTAATACAGGAAATAGCAAATCAGACTAATCTTCTATCTCTCAACGCGGCTATCGAAGCCGCCAAGGCCGGTGAGCAGGGCAAAGGTTTTGCAGTCGTAGCCGAAGAAGTCAGAAAATTAGCAGAGCGTAGTGCTTCTTCGGCCAAAGAAATAGCCCAGCATAATATCGAGGCACGCAACTCAGTACAGCGAGGTGGCGAAATGGTGGCCACCACCGTCGAATTATTGCACAAGATAAAGACAAGCCTCGACCGGTTTGCTATTCAGACTAGAGAATCTGTATCAGCTACATCCGAACAGTCACGCGCCGGTACCGAAGTAGCCAAGCAGGTAGAAAATAGCGTGCATGAATCTACATCTGTGGCATCTGCGACTTCCGAAATGTCAGCAACAACATCTGAAGTTGCGCGCACAGCAACGGAACTTGCCCAGCTTGCCACCAGTCTGCAATCACAGGTCAAGATGTTTACTATTTAGAGTCTAGACAGTAGCCTTCATCGCAGATCACTTAATCCCTGACATTACTTTATTGGCCTAAAGAATATTTGGCTATTGGCACGTATATTGATATAAACTTATAGTAAATGTCCCAATTGGGATAAATAGGAGAAAATCGTGATAAATCTAAATGTTTTTACAAAGGCCATTATTTTGGCAGGTGCATGTGCCATGTGCAGTCAGGCAGTGGCACAGCAAGTGGTTGCTGTGCTGGAGCCATCTGCTCAGGCAAATGTGCCAAAATTTTATATTCAATCCACCAGAATTCTCTTGGAGGAAAATATTGCCAAAACCAGGGGTTTTCGAGTCGTCGACAGAGCAAAAACTGACCAGGCGGTATCCGAAGTTGGCTATCCAAGAAATAGAGATAGTGTTTTGGAACTAGGTTCCCAGTTGGTCGCTGATATTGTATGTTCGTCTCAAATTCAGATGGACGAAAAGGGCTGGATTTCAGTTACTCTCTCTGTGGTGAACATTGGCTCTGACACTGCCTCAAATTTTGCATCACGCCCCACGCCGAGAGATAATCAGTTAGGAATTAATAGCAGGATCGAAGAACTCATTTCCCAAGCATTTTCTGCCCAAGCTACCAGATCGGCAGATGAAAGACAGGCCAGGGTGGCAGAAGATCGTGAAGTTGAAAGAGTTGAAAGGCATGGCCACGAAAAAGAAGGAGCGGTAATAGAGGCCGAGTTTTTGGCGGGTTTGCCTACTGGTAAGTATATGAAAGAGTATTACCCACTTGGATTGGGTGCGTCTATAGGTGGCGAAATAGGGTTCAACAGATTCATCGGCATGAGGGCATATGCCGAGGGTATGTTTTATGGATACCTGCCCACAAAAACACAATCATACCCATTCGGTGATATTAGTCGCAAATTAAGTACGGTAGAACTTGGAGCTGAGGCTGTGCTGGGCGCAGTGGGGAGGCCAGGCCCGTATGGATTTGTGGGTGGTGGAGCTGTTTTTGAAACAACAAAAGAAGAGTGGAAATACTCTTCTTACTCGCTCAGCGATACAGAAAAGCAAAATGCCACTTTTGCCACTGGTGGTTTTGGGTGGCGTTTTTCTGAAGATTGGGGAGTTTCATCAAGATATACCAGACACTTCGGTGACTTGGATGAACTTGATAGGGTTGATGCCACCGTGACCTTCAGGAATGCACCTTTTGAAAGATTTGGCAAAACTGGGCCTTATGGCTATGCCTCCTACGGGGTTATGTGGGTGCCTTATTATGAATATTCTTCCCCATGGTCTACCTACAAGACTTATTATGAACTCCAGATAGCATCAGTTGGGCTTGGTTGGCGTTTTACTAGAAATATGGGTATTTTGACAAGCTATACATGGAATCCAGACGAAACAGATGAAAATGGTATCGTAGGTCTTTCCTTTGTTTACAGAGCCAATCCCGGTGGCTCCAAGGTGTCACGTCATTCAGCACCTTCCCCTTCCACCAGGGCGAGAAGGGAAAAGGTTAATGACACAAGTTTCAGGTGGGGGCTACAGGTAAGCGTTCTATCGCCACAAGAAGACTTAAAAACCATCGGCTTTGGAACCGGGTTTGCCATCGGTACTGTAGCGGAAATGCCCTTAGTTGCTGGGTTGTCTGTACGAGGAATCTTGGAATATGGCCAGCCGGGAGATGCTGAAATTGGCAAATACGTTGGTTCTAAAGTTAAAATGAGCGTTAGCCATTTTGCTGTAAACTTTGATGGAAAGTATGAACTACCCTTTGGTTTGTACGGTTTTGTTGGTGCTGGTCGCTACTTCACAAGCCTTTCGGCAAAAGTTGATGGTCATACTATCGACTCAAATGATGAGGTTGCTTCGGATTTTGTAGTCAGTGCCGGGGTGGGGTTTAGGATTTTTAGACACCTGAGTGTTGAGGCTAGATATGGCTTAAACAATTACCAAACGGCGCAAGGCTCAATAATCTGGCGGTTTTAATTTATACCAAGTTGCACCCATACGGGAGCAACTTGGTATAACGGCAATGCGAAAGCAGTGCCCGCAAGTTTTTGAAAATACGGGCTTTGCTCGTGTTTGCAAAAACTTTTGCGCTTCGCGTTTAATCCCGATTAAACGCAACCTAGTATTAGTCGTTTATAGCAATTCCCAGAAGCACGGGTGTGCTAGGCAGTTGTCTTTTACCAAGTTGCTCTCGCATGGGTGCAACTTGGTATGAGGACAATGTTAAGTGGAACCGCTATACTGTCTGTATTTTCATAAAGCCCTCCAAGGGTGATGTGGGGGCTGATGTGAAAGATAATTTGTCGAATGGTATTCATTCCTCAACTTCTATTAATTCATCTTGTCTGCCATCTGTAGATTTTTTGGACTTAGCGGCTTTGACAACTTCCATAGCAAGTGGCAATTCCATGCGTTTCCCACTTAGCATTTCCTCAATCGTAACAATTTGAATTTTGTCGTAGTCCTTACCCATTACAGTGTGGTGATATGTCCCAATTTGCTTAGCTTCTTTAAGCATTGGGGCAGTTGGTTTCTGGAGGGTGATCAAGGTGGCCAATACAGCCCCCTCTCGTTGCATATCACTATTTAGTTTTGCAATGTCCCCGCGCCCAACATTGCCGGACTTGACTTGCAAAACCATTTTTGCATTTTCATCTCGCCCAGTCATAAAGCCTACTTCACCATCAATGCCAGCGTCTGCGCCCTTCTTTTCGTTAATTATCCCCCTGTTGTTTGTATAGGTAAGCACAGCCCACTTTTCAAACTCTTTGCGCAGGCGGTCATCTTTCTTTTCTGCAAGGGCTGTAGCAGATTCCAAGTCCCTGGGGACTCCATCCAGAATGATTTTTTTTCCAATGCCCTTAAAAGTTTCTTCCAGTCTTTTCAATATCAGAGAAACGGAGTGATAGGTAATATCTATACCTATCCATTGCCTCTTCAGACGCTCGGCTACTGCTACTGTTGTTCCGCACCCACAGTATGCGTCTAGGACAACATCACCTTCATTGCTTGACGCTTTAATGATGCGCTCCAGCAGAGCTTCGGGCTTTTGTGTGGGATAGCCAAGCCTTTCGGCATCTTGAGAATGTAATGCAGGCAAATCATCCCAAAGGGATTGAACAGGTACACCCTTACCCTCATCCAGATATTGTTTTCTCTGTGGTACATTCCCCTTTTTTGTCTGCACTACCATACCAGCAGAAATGAGCGCATCCATTTTTTCCTTAGAGTATCGCCAATGCCGGGTTACGCCCATAACCTCATATTGGGGATTGCCCTTAGCCTCTCCTCCGGGGCCAGTCATGCTGATTAGCCTATAACGCCGTCCTGTACCATGTTCTGTGTATTTGAAGAAGTCATCAATGTATTGTTGTCTATAGGGCTTAAATTGAGATTCAAAAAATTGTTTGTCGGATTTTGTGTAGAAAAATATCGTGTCAGTGTTGCGATCAAAAAATCTAATCCCTTGCCCTGTATTGCCTTTGACAGTTTCAGATCTTTTCCATATTAGTTCATTGGCAAAATGGCCTTGAAAAATACTATCGAGAATGATTTTAAGGTAATGAGAAGCTGTAGAGTCGCAGTGTAGATAAAAGCTCCCAGTAGGTTTTAGTACTCGGTGAATTTCAACTATTCGGAGCGTCATACTGACAAGGTAAGCTAGTAATGAGCCTTTACCCAGGACAGTTTGCAAACCCTTGATTAATGCTACTACTTTGGGGGGGAAGCCACCTCTTTCGTTTGCTAATATCTCTTCGAAGCCCGAAATTGCAAGGCTGTCCCACATCCAAGTATCTGTAAAGGCCCGTGCCTGCGCTCGATCTTCTGAACCAATGTTGTTGTAGATTTGGTTGTAATTGCGCTTGGAGTTGAATGGTGGGTCGATGTAGCAGAGGTCGACTGATTCATCCTTCACCTTTCGGCGAAGTATGTCTATGTTGTCCCCATAGTAAAGTGTGCGCAAACCCATTTGCTACCTACTGAGTCCTATTGGAAGTCATTAATTATTGGACTATACCATAACTGAGCCATTTACAAAACCGTGATTGGCACTGAAAATGGCTCTCTTTGATACAGAATCAGCTCAATGGTCTTCTTGGTCTTCGGGGTCTGGGGGGTGGGGCAGGAGTGTCACTATTTGTGACTTCTCCCTCATCGCCTTCGGGCTTGGGCATTAGGATTTTTCTGCTTAGCCTAATCTTGCCGTTGGCCTCAATTGCGATACACCTGACTAGGATTTCCTGGCCTTCGCTTACTTCATCAGAAGGGCTTTTTACCCGGTATGGTGCCATTTCAGATACATGTAGTAGGCCATCCAGACCCGGCAGGATGGTAACAAAAGCACCAAAATCTGTCACCTTTGCCACCTTGCCCAAGTAGTCTTTACCAATTTCGGCTGTCTGTATTAGGTCGCTAATCATTTTAAGGGCGATTTCCAATTTATCTTTGTTGGGGCCAGCAACCTGACAAGCTCCATCATCGTCAATATTCAATTGGCAACCAGACGATTCGCAGATGGCACGTATTGTTGCGCCGCCCTTACCGATGACATCTCTTATTTTTTCCTTGGGAAGTTGGATAGTAACTACCTTTGGGGCATTTTCGTTTACATCAGGTCGGGGTGCGGCGAGCACTTCTGCCATAGAATCAAGTAGCTCTATACGGCCTTTTTTGGCCTGGTCGAGAGCCTTTGTGAGCAGGTCGGCGTCTACTCCGGCAATTTTGATGTCCATTTGGAGTGCTGTAATACCTTTTTTTGTACCTGCTACTTTGAAGTCCATGTCGCCGTAATGATCTTCCTGACCCGCTATGTCGGTGAGGATTACATACTTGTCGCCCTCTGAGACCAGTCCCATCGCAACGCCAGCTACGGGGGCCTTTAGCTGAATACCTGCATCCATCAGAGCCAGTGTTCCGCCACAAATTGTGGCCATGCTAGAAGAGCCATTAGATTCTGTGATTTCAGATACTACCCTTACCGTATATGGGTTTTTACTTGCATCAGGCATCATCGTGGCGATAGCTCTTTCAGCAAGGGCACCATGTCCAATTTCTCTGCGCCCTGGGCCGCGGTTTGGTTTACATTCGCCTACGGAGTATCCGGGGAAGTTGTAGTGGAGGTAAAACTTTCTTTGTAATTCTTCTTCAAGCCCATCGACGATCTGAATGTCGTCCAACGTGCCAAGGGTGGCAACTGCCAGAGCTTGGGTTTCGCCGCGTGTAAAAAGCGCGCTACCGTGAGCCGTTGGCAAAACGCCTACCTGGATGTTTAAGGGGCGAATCTGGTCGAAGGCTCTGCCATCCAGCCTCATGCCCTGTTTGATGATTGCATTGCGGAACAACGTCTCTTTTAAGAGGTCGTAACACGCCTTGACTTCCTCGGCATGGGAACCTTCCTCGCCCCCCAGCTCTTTTGCGGCTTCTTTTTTGAGAGCATCAATGGCTTTATAGGATTCGATTTTCACCTTTTTAGTGAGGGCATCCATCAAGAGGGCGGCATATTTGTCGGCAACTTTTTTGTATATGTCTTCATCCCTTTGGGGAGGTGTGACTGAAATTTTGGCCTTGCCAACTTTGGCTTGGAGGTCTTTCTGGAATTGCACTAATTCCTTGATCTTGCTATGGCCAAATAGCAGTGCCTTTACAATGTCTTCTTCCTGAACTTCCTGCGCCCCCGCTTCTACCATGACGATAGCACCTTCGGTGCCGGCAACAACTAGGTCTAGGTCGCTTGCAAAGCGTTGGGAAACTGTAGGATTAATAACAAATTCACCATTGAGCCTGCCCACTCGCACCCCTGCGACTGGATTATTAAAGGGTATCTCGCTGATGAGCAAGGCGGCGGATGCACCAACGATTGCCAAGGTATCAGGCTGGTGATGGCCATCAAAGGCTATTACCTGTGCAGTTATAGCTGTATCGCCATTGTAGCCTTCCTCAAAAAGTGGGCGCAAAGGGCGATCAATGAGGCGACTCACCAGCGTCTCTTTGGTGGTGGCTTTGCCTTCTCGTTTGAACCATCCTCCTGGTATCTTGCCTGCGGCATATACAGGTTCGCGATAATCCACGGAGAGGGGGAAGAAGTCGATGCCTTCTCGTGGATCGGAATAGCAGACTGCAACCATAACCATCGTGTTGCCTTGGCGGACAATTACAGAGCCAGCGGCCTGTTTTGCTATGCGACCAGTTTCAATAGAGATCGGTTGACCACCAATGTCGATGGTGATTGTGGTGGGGTTTAGTTCTAGTAGATTCATGTCATCTTCCTGAGCCTACGGCTCAATAGTGGCTCCCACCGTGATCCCTCCATGAAACCCTCTGCCTAATAAAAGGGGGTGGGCTTCCTGCAGAGGTCACTCGCCTGGGAGCATGTTAAAACAATTTTCGACTCTATTGCTTGCCTCGGCGTGCAATAAACGGCCATGATTTGCAAGCAAATCAAGATATAGTAGCTCAACCAAAAAAGTTGAACTGCGATACTAATAATAGTATAACTTGGTTTGGCTGGTTATTGTCGAATAAATTGCCTGCTAGGTGATAGGCTATTTTATATGATTGCTGGGAGGACTTGGATGACCAAATTCCTACGTATCGCACTGATAGTCTGCGGGCTGGCGTTCCCTCTATTTTCTCAGGCTACCGCTGGGAATACTGTTGATGGGCAGGGTGCGTCATGGGACTTAGTGATACAAAACCGCAAGGTGTTTAGCTTTCGGTCTGGGTTAGGCTCGATGACTCCCAAAGAAAGGCTAAATCTGGCAATGAATAGGCTTGCCCAAATGCCTCCCGTCGAAATGTTGCAACCAGTAAATTATACACTTGCTCCAGAGGCAGTAGTTGTGAAGGTGGGCGAAAGTCCTCTGTTTAGTATCGCGCCTGGCGACTTAGATTCAGACATTGGCCAGACACTTGAGGATGCCGCTATAAGGGTGCAGGATAGTTTGACAGAGGCACTAAAGGCCGAGGTCGCCCAGCGCAATGTCAGGAATATTGTTCACTCTTCCCTAAAGTCCTTGGTAGCCATTTCTATATTTGTATTTATCGCCGGCTTGTTTGGGAGGGGGGCAAGGCGAGCCAGGCGCAAAATTATAAGGCTTGCTGTATCTATGCCTAAACTACCGGGCAGTTCGGCGAAGGCAGTTTCTCCATTTGATCCTCGTCGCATTTCTGTATGGTTGGCCATTTTGGTTAGGTTAGCCCACTATATGTTCCTGCTCATATCTACCTACCTTTGTGTCACCTATGTGTTGGAATGCTTTCCCTATACCCAGCCATGGGGTGATACGCTCGGTGCCGGAATGTTGCGGTTATTGCTTAGTATTGGGCAGAGTCTACTTCATGGAATCCCTGGTCTATTTGCGGTGGCAGTTATAGCATTTATCGCCCGCGCCCTGACCCAATTAATCAATAGCTTTTTCAAGTCTGTCGAGAGAGGCGAAACGATAATCCCATGGATTCACCAAGACACGGCGGCTCCTACGCGACGTATTGCAGTTGCTCTTTTGTGGGTTTTTGCTATAGTCCTTGCATATCCACACATCCCAGGAAACCAGAGCATCGCCTTTAAGAGCATTAGCGTATTTATCGGCCTACTGGTCTCGTTTGGTTCCGCAGGTGTTGTAAACCAAGCCATGAATGGCCTTGCCATAATGTATGCTCGATCATTCAGGAATGGAGACTACGTAAAGATTGGCGAGGTGGAAGGCACCGTTTCAGAATTATCCCTCCTATCCACAAAACTGCATACTATCAGACAGGAGGAAATAATTATCCCCAACTCGGTGGTCATCGCCCAGACAACATATAACTACACTAGAATCCTTGATGAGCATGGCGTAGGCATTTCAACCACAGTGAATATCAGCTATGACACCCCTTGGCGCAAAGTACACGCACTTCTAAAAATGGCCGCGGAAAAAACCAAGGGTCTGGCAAAAGATCCCGCGCCATACATAATCCAGGTAGCCCTCGGAGGTGTTTGCGTGGAGTATACCTTGGTAGTTCACATGGTTGAAGAGCCAAAGTTACGTCAGTTTGTTAAGAGTGACCTACATCAACACATTCAGGACGTTTTCAATCAATATGGCGTAAAGATTATGACCCCCACTTATGTAGATATGGAAATACCAAACACACTTCCGCCAGATAGGTGGTATGACGAGCCGGCAGAACGGCCATAAATGCCTGCATGTTTACTATTTTGCAGTCGCCTGGGCAACGCCGTCATTAAATCTACGGAAAATACTATCGAAATTGATTGATTCGGCGGCCAATCTGAAGTTCATGACTTTTTTGACACAAATTTCATAGGGGTGTGGCTCAGTTGTAAGTATTTCCATCACTTCCTGGATAAACTCGTCCAGTGGCATGGCCATTGGATCATTAGCACCATTTAGAAGGTCGGTTGCAACATAGGGGGGGATAAGTTCGATAACCGAAATTTTGGTGTCCTTTAGCTGATAGCGCAGGCTCTGGGAGTAAGAGTGGAGAGCCGCCTTTGTAGCACAATAGGTAGGCGTGGTGGCCATCGGTACAAATCCCAGACCTGAAGATACATTGATGATAGTCGCGTAAGGTTGCTTAAGTAGAGATGGGAGCATGGCCGCAGTTAAGCGTATAGGGCCAAGTAAGTTTGTGGCAGTAATATCCTCAACGTCTTTCATGTCATTTTGAGTTTTAATGTCTTCGGTTCTCATAATGCCGGAATTGTTAATCAGCATGTTTACATTGGGGAAGTCCCTCAAAATCTCTTCAGTGACAGACTTTATTTGATCTGTGTTTTTTACATCCAGCTCATAGGAAGCCATGCCCTTGTGCTTGCTTACTATGTCTGTCAGCAAATCTTTCCTTCTACTGGCGATGATGACTTGGTTTCCAAGGGCGTGAAAAGCCTTTGCAAGGCCAAGCCCAATGCCACTGCCACCACCGGTGATGAGGATTGTGTTGCCTATAGTTTTCATATATCCTTCCACCAACGCTCTGAAAGAAAAATCATTTTGCAATTCTAAATATAGCACGAAAACGGTAGTAAGGTAGTAGCAACAAAAAAATGAGCAAATTTCAAACAAGGCGTGATCTTTCGATCCCATCTTGGCATAAAAAAAACAAAAAAAATGAATACAAAAAGGTGGGATTGTGGGAAACTACACCTGTTTGTAAACCGAATGCAAGACCAGAGGTAACATGATAAACGTCGCACTATTTGGGCCACCGGGAGCGGGGAAAGGTACTCAGTCCGATGCCCTCATTAAGGAATTTAACCTACACTACATTTCCACAGGCGATCTCTTACGCAAGGAGCTTGCGTCAGGAGGTAAGTTGGGCATGGAAGCCAAGCTCATTATTTCAAGTGGTGGCCTGGTTCCGGACGAAATAATAGTTCAGATAATCGAAAAGACGATTACCGAGCATCCAGAGGCAAACGGCTTTCTATTTGATGGATTTCCAAGGACTTATGTGCAGTGCTATATCCTTGAAGGTCTGCTGAGCAAGATGAATACATCCCTCCATTGCTTGTTGAGCCTGGAAGTTGATGAAGAAGAATCTGTGGCTCGCTTGCTAAAGAGGGGGCAAACATCGGGGCGACTTGATGACAACGAGACGGTGATCCGCAACCGAATGCGGGAGTACTACGAAAAAACGTTGCCCGTGCTGAAGTTTTACCAGGAAAAAGGTGTGTATCATCCCATCAAGGGCGATAACTCTATAGAAAATGTGCGAGAAGAAATTAGGGCATTGGTAATAGAAGAACTTCGCAAACAACCGGTTAGCATAGTTCTATTTGGCTATCCAGGTTCTGGGCGCGGTTCCCAGGGCAGGGCTTTGGCAAAGCACTTTGATCTCGAATATGTGGCAACAGGCTCTATGTTGGACGAAGAAATTGAACACCAAACTCCACTTGGAACACTTATAAAAGAACGATACGAAAATGGAGTGCTAATTTCTGATGAAATAGTGGTGCCACTAATCGAAAAAAAACTGGAAGAGTCCAAAGACGTGAGGGGATATATTTTCAAGGGAATCCCAAGGACGCTTGTACAGTCCTACATTCTTGATGGGCTACTTAGAAAGAGGGGGATGAGCATCACCCAGATTGTTGAAATTGAGTTGTCTACCCTGGAGCTAATCAAGCGACTAGATGCCAGAAGCAAGACAAAGGGTAAAATGCCCTACGACTCTACCACCGCCAAGATTGTCCAGCGACTACAGGAGCACGAATTAAAGACAGTTCCAGTAGTTGAAAAATATGCCCAACAACATGGCGTTACAAAGGTTGACGGCTTTGGAACCTTTGAGGAAGTTTTTGATAGATTAAAGGCAGTACTCGAAAAGTCTGTGTGGGGGAGTTAGGGATTATAATACCATTTCATCTTTCCTCTGCAAGTAACACCTTCTGCAAACCTGCGCCGGGTCAGGCTTTCCATCTGATAACTGAAAACTGTTACTAGTGGTCTCGATGCGCCAACGTCCACAATTCCTGAATAACCCTGTTTGCACCGGAGCCGTCGATTAGAGTCATTCCATTGGCAGATTGTTCCTGCCTTGTTTCTTGCCCCAGCGGACCAAGCCAGTCAGAAAGGGCAGATTGTACAACAGATAGGTCTGCTTCAACCCCAATGCCTAAGTTAATGCAAGCCCCCTCCATCGCAATATCAGAAATCATGCCCTGTTGTCGGTCATTTTGCGCCCAAGCGGCTACAGGAATACCAAAGTATAGACATTCTGCCAGCGTGATGCCGCCCGCACACCAAATGGCATCATATTCTTGTAGATGGGCTGTCAGGTTGTTAATACCAGCTAGCACACTGATTCTTGGATTGCCATTGATGTCAATGTCACTCATGTCCCTGGGAGACAACAGAGTGCAATTACCGCCCCAGTCATCATTGTTTAGAGCATTATTAAGAACCTTAAAGGCAAGGCTCGCAAGGCCAGGCCCGTCCGTGCCACCAAAGGTGACTAAAAGTTTTTTTATATTCAAAGGCTGGGTACTGTCACGCCTTGGGCGCAGATGAGTTGCCTTGGCAGATAGCACAATATATTCTGAACCTTTGAGAACACGACATTTGCCGCGTTGCTCTTCAAAAGGTCGTAGCTTAATGCCATTTTCGGTTCTGATAGGGCTTTTTCCCCATTTAAGGCCGTCCAGGTAAGGTTGGAACAATAAATCTGCACACTCCTGCGCATCGCCGTCATCTTCCATTAGGGCGACCTTTAGCGGACGCAGTGCCTCTACCTGGCTCTGGGTGGCAGACCATAGGTCTAGCAGGGCGATAGTTCCTCCAGACTTAATATCTTCTGGTAGAGGTGAGTCGATGGAGTTCCCGATATAGATTGCCGGACAGGGTAGGGGGTCGCCCGAAAAAGGGCTACTGCCGAACACAATACCTTCAGCGCGATCATCGCCACTGATTGCGATGGTTGCATTTCCGCCCAAGGCAGTCCACAGAGGTGCCAGAGCCACTGCCCTTGAGACATGGCCAAAGCCCAAGCGTGTGTCGGCATGGACGCGGAAGATTAAATGTGGCTGTTCCATATACCCCAATAGCTATTTACGTCTTTGTTGTTCACTTAACGGCGAGCCAAGCCCGCCTATGAACAACAAACGGCCATGATTTGCAAGCAAATCCTGACATATAGCAGTTCAACTACAAAAGTTGAACCGCTATAGTGGAACTGCGTACAAATTTAACAAAAAATGATAGACAATTGCAATATTTTTGTTGGCAACAATACACAATTACAGTGGTCGAAAACAAGAGTTGGTCACGGATATAGATACTGATTTCGTTAAAATCTTACCAAAACGTTTTCGCCTTCTTCAACATGAACGGAGTCGATAAACCTAATTACCCTTGGGCTATATGTCATTATCAAGCTGGTTGCCCTAATGCCATCGCCAAAAAATCTTACGCCTTTTAGGAGGCTTCCATCTGTGACACCGCAGGCAGAAAAAATAATTTTTTCTCCCGGAGCCAAATCATCTGTGAAATAAATACGATTGAAGTCCACTCCCATTGCTTCTGCTTTTTCCTTAGTGGCTGTGTTTTCGGCAGTGTGGAGTCGACCCTGGATTTCCCCGTTTAGGCATTTAAGAGCCGCCGCAGAAAGCACGCCCTCAGGAGCACCACCAATGCCCATAACTGCATGAATGCCGGTTCCGCTTACAGCTACAGATATAGCCGCACTCAAGTCACCATCGCCAATTAGCTGAATCCTTGCACCGGCGGCTCGGATTTCGCCGATCAATTTTTCGTGCCTGGGTCTGTCCAGAACCACCACGGTGAGGTCTTCAACCTTGCGCCCAGCGGTTTCTGCGATTATTGACAGATTTTTTTCTACAGGGTAGTCCAGGCTGACCTTTCCCTTTGCCGAGGCCGCAACAACCAGCTTTTCCATGTAGAGGTCGGGGGCGTGTAGCAATCCTCCCTTTTCTGCGGCGGCCATGACCGCTATCGCATTTGGTGCTCCTGTAGCGCACAAATTAGTGCCCTCCAGAGGGTCAACAGCAATGTCTATCGCCTCATAAGCAGGGCCAAGCCCTACCTTTTCGCCAATGAAAAGCATCGGGGCTTCATCGCGCTCTCCCTCGCCGATAACTATGGTTCCATCCATCGGCAGTCGATCCATAGCCTTACGCATCGCTTCTACCGCAAGGTGGTCGCTGTGTTTGCGCTTGCCGTGACCAATGCTTCTGGCACAGGCAATAGCGGCCATCTCAGCCACATATAAAAAGCCACCTACAAGATTTGATTGGATCTGCATTTGCGTCTCCGGCTAGCTAGGGATTATGGAACAGCGAATAGGGGTTAGGGGATTGGCCTCTCAGTTGTTTGGGCAAGCCATTGCAGAAACGGCTCGGAGCCAGCGTCTACCTTGACCATCATTATTTCTGGAACTTGGTAAGTATGTAGTTCAGTCACCAGTTTGGCAACCTTGTCAAACAATGAAGACCGAGTTTTGATTAAGAGTTTTACCTCTTCATCCATGTGGGTAGCACCATCGAAGTAGTAGTAGCTCTTGATGCGGGGGATAAGGCTTACACAGGCCGCCAGCCCCTGGTCAACCAGGGCGGCAGAAATAGTGAGGGCTGTTTCCTCACTGCCACAGGTAGTAAAAACAATACAGGCATCCGTCATAGGTAGCTCCCCATCACCAAACCAGAATCATTGTAGCAATAAAATGGTTAGTATGTCCAGACATATGATACCAGTTCACAGTTTTCAGTTATCATTTTCAAAAAAAATATTGATGTAGCTTATACCATTTCACCTTTCCTCTGCAAGTAATACTAGGTTGCGTTTAATCGGGATTAAACGCGAAACGTCATAATGAACGTGACGTAAGCAACCAAATAAACAGCGATTTGAAAGGACAAAATGCAGGAAAAGTCAGCGTGACTGCCTCGTGT
>WRHW01000036.1 GCA_009783055.1 Holophagaceae bacterium | reverse complement strand
GGTTTCCACTACAAACGGCTTTGACCATTTGCAACTCTGCCTGAATTGACTCTAAAGAACTTACGTTGCTAAAATTTCTGAAAAAAACTGCTTTTACGGACGAGTTGTCAAAGAAGGGTTAATGGTTGCGAAATGGTGATAGCACCAATCGTTTACTACGAAGTGCAAAGAGGGTTGTTGACTAAAAAACTGCGCAAATATTTAGTCACCTTTGATGAACTGTATCAAAATGACTCTAAAATATAGCAACGGTTTTATCGTTTTTTAGTGCTATTTTATTTTTATTGCCAGATTCCTTAGCCCTCATTAGAGCTTCGTCTGCGCCAGCAAGTAGATCGTCTACTGATGTATTTTTCATGGGTATTTGTGAAGATACTCCAATACATGCTGTTAGCGATTCTTCGTGCAAAGCTTTGATATTCTTAGGTTTTCTCTTGTGAGACTGAATGCTTTCAATTACAGGAATCGTAGCGGTACTGATTTCTGTGCGAACTCGCTCTGCTACGCTAAGGGCACCCCTTGTATCGGTATTCGGCATTAATACGATAAATTTATCGCTACCCCAACGGGCAACAAAATCAATATCGCGCTTTATGCAGTTACATATAGAGTTGGCTGTAGTCTTAAGAGCCATGTCGCCCTGGTGGTGTCCGTAAGTGTCGTTGTAATTCCTAAAATTGTCGATGTCAATAATCAACAAGCTGGTGGGAGTTTTTTCCCTGATGCCATGTAGCCATGCGATTTCCAAGCGGTTATCAAAGCTACGCCTGTTTGCCAAGCCAGTTAATTGATCCCTTATTCCTAATACCGCCAAATCTAATATATTGACAGCCAGCACTTTGTAGTCACCTTGAAACGGCTCTGTATCTATGCAGTATTCGGTGTTGCCGTGCTCGTGTTCGTAGATCATTGTATTAATTCCTTCGATCAGCTTGCGAATTATAATGACCACGTTCTGCAAGGATTTTCCAAGCTGACCTATCTCATCGTCTTTCTGAAATTGAACGTCCAGACCCAGATGGCCAGAAGCAATATGTTTGGTGTCATTGGATAATATTGTGATGGGACGACTGACGATAGTGAGAAAATAGGATAGTACGGTAGATGCAACGGCAAGCCCGATAACGCATATAGCTAACCCACGTCGAACTAGTTTGTTAGAAGCCGCCTTTAACCCCGAAAGCGGTGAGGCCAGTACAATTGCGGCAAACGCCTCTCCAGCATTATTTATCAAGGGTTTGTAATGCGTTTTATAGTTTTCGCCTAGTATATGTATGTTGCCGTCGTACTCCGATTTTTCTTCAAGAACAATACGGGCGACCTTTGGGTCAAGTAAAGTGCCTACTACTCTGCCCCCAAACCGAGTAATAGTGGTTGCTACCCGCTTGTTACCCAAAAAAACAGTGACTTCGGAATTCATCAATTCTTTAAGGGTTTCAACCTCTTTGTCGTCATCAAATCGAACACCTGCGGAAATAATGCCCACCAATTTGCCGTTACTATCCTTGGCCGGCACTGCGGTACGAATAGAAACTCTAACTGTCTTGCCGTCCTCAAAGGCCGATACAACCTGTCCGGCCATAGCACCTGAAATAGTTTCCAGGTCGGCAACCGAATCGCCAAAGGTATTAGGCTCGTTGGTACGGGCTATTATCGTTCCTACTGCATCTGTGATTGAAAAATAGTTTACTCGATAAAGTTCGGGGGCAGTTTCAAGAAGTCGCAAGATTTCTTTTCTGTCACGCTTTGCTATGGCCTGAATCACCTTAGGGTCATTGGTAAGAGAGACCGCGGCGGTAATTGTATTTAATCTGGCCTCATCCAGATAGCGATCAAGTGTGTTGGCATTTACTGAAACCTTTTCAAGTATTAGGTGTTCCGAATATGCAGAAAAAATTGCCGAAAGATAAAAACTGATAAAAATAGCAAGAGCGAGCAATATCAGCATCGTGGGTACAATAATCCTGCCCTTAAAGCTCCTGAAAAAAGTTGGCAATACATTCTTCATATATATCCGTTGGTATTGGCTCCCCAACCTATTCCCTCTCCTCACATCGCACAGAGTTTCTGCCAGTATCCTTTGCCCCTTGAAGAACCAAATTTGCTCTGAATATCATATCGTCTGCGCTATCGCCTTCAGTCGGTTTGAGAGAATAAACGCCAATGGTTACAGTAATTTTTTCCTGTTTTCCGTCCTGGGTTGTAACAACATTCATCTCAACCCGTGTGCGAATCCGCTCTGCTACATTTTTTGCGGCAGTAACGCTTGCATCAGGGAGCAAAACGATAAACAAATCCCCAGCCCAGCGCGACACTATGTCAACATCTTGGGTGAGGGATTTTGTGCATAGGTCGGCAACGGTTTTTAGTGCCCTGTTGCCATGTTCGAAGCCAAGTTTTTTGAAACTATCAACGTCGATCATCAGGATACTCAGGCGGGCATTCTCTGCAACAACGCGCTCCCTGACCCTGAGTAGCCTGGAATAAAAAGAACGTCTGTTGGGTAATCCAGTCAGACGATCTTTGATACTAAGGCTACTTAGCTGAAGTATGTTTTCGGCCAAGGTTTCATACTGACCCCGAAAATCTTCTAAGACAAAGTGATAGTTGATATTTCCCTTCTTCTGTTCTGAAATTAAACGAAATACTTCTTCAAATAGTTTGCGGAGTGTGGATACAGTTCTCTCTAATGACCTACTTAAATGGCCAACTTCATCTTTGCTAACGGTGTTTATATTGGTATCCAGATTGCCTGCGGCCAAGTCTTTCAAATTTTTCGCCAACAAGATCAGCCTCTTTTTCAAAGAAAAGAAAGTGGCCAAAACCATAGTCTTTGAAAGGATAAGACCAACAATAATAACTGCCACGCCAAAAAACAGCATTGTATGAAATTTGGAAAGGGTCAGGGAAATGTCCGTGCATAAAAATATGGTTGCAAAATGGTGTCCATCGGGTGTCATCAACGGTTTGTAGTAAGTTTTGTATTTGGCACCATGGATTTCTGTGTTGCCAATCTGTGCCTCACCTCTGTCGATACTTTCCCTGGCTTCTTTTGAATCAAAAACAATGGGGATGTGGCTTAAGCTATCCTCATCAAGTGTGGTAGCAAGTATTGAATCACCATAAAAAATGACTGTATCGGAGTGAAGCAGGGTTTTCAGTTTATAGGCCAGGTTCAATGAATCCAGTCGAACGCCTGCTGTAACAGCACCAATCACAGATTTGCCATCCATGACTGGGGAGCCTGCTCTGGCAGACAGTTTTATCATCGTACCAGTCTCGATATAGGCCTCAGTTTTTCCGTTCAGAGCATCTCTCACATTTTGTTGGTTTAAGATGGAATCTCCAAACGCTGAAGGTGCGTGGACACGAGCCAGAACCTTTCCCTGCTTGTCCGTAACCGTTAAAAAATCAACTGGAAAAAACTTGAGCAACGGTTCGGCAACGCGAATGATCTCTTCCCTGTTGCCCCGCTTTAGAGCACGGATCAATTCCGGATTGGTGGCCAAACCACGTGCCGCCACTTTAGAATTTACTTTGATATCTTCCAAAAAGAGGTCTAATACATGTGAGTCGGCGATAATCCTATCGTCAAGAAGCGACTCGGTAAAACCAGTAAACCGTGAAAAGAAAAACGTTATTGCAAAAGCAGATGTAAGTACACTAATGCAGATTGCTAGCAGACCCTTGCCAATGATGCTGTGAGCAATGCTGATTCGCTTCATAACATTACACCATCCTTATGTCCGAACCTATCACCCAAAAGTCTAACAAGACAATGGGCATTCCAACACTATGTATGCAAGTTTAGCACAGTTTTTGTTTAATTGGGATTAACTGAATCGTACCAAAGAGTCAAACTCGTAAATATTGCAAAATAAGACACTTAAATAACCGGGAACGAAGTAGGTGATTTCAAAACCCTGACGGGCTTTGAAAAGGGCTCGGAGTAAAGAGTATTCGATTTAACTCCAAGGTAGCCGTTACCCCACCTCTACCCTATTCCTCCCAGATTTTTTGGCTAAGGCAAGCGCGATATCAGCATCGACGATAAGCCTGTTTATAGAACCAGACGCGCTTGGCACGGTAGAGCTCAAGCCAATACTCACAGTTAATTTTTCTGCCTGACTATCACTTGAATGTATCTTTAATTTTTCGATCCCAATCCGTATTTCCTCGGCAATCTCCATCGCAGAATCCGCAGTTGAATTTGGCAGTAGTGCCACAAACTCCTCACCACCCCAGCGGCCAAGGAAAAGACGACGTTCTGGCTTGGCATAGCCCATTAAAAACTCTGCAACAGCTCGCAGAGCCTCATCGCCCTGCTGATGGCCGTAATCATCGTTATAATTCCTAAAATTATCTATGTCTATCATCATCAAGCAAAGAGAAATTTTTTCCTTCAGAGCGGTATTCCACTCAATAGCAAGTTTGTTGTCAAAATTTCTCCTGTTTGGCATTCCAGTTAGTTTATCTCTGATGCCGGCCTCTGATAGCTGTAGGATATTAATTGCAAGCAACCTAAAGTCGCCATGAAAGAGCTTAGAGTTGAGGCGATAGCCTGTGCTACCCCTCTCATGCTCAGCAATCATGATAATAATTTCCTCGGTGAGTTTTTTAATGATGTCAACTGTCTTAGCCAAATGATTGCTTGCACTGACCACTACATCCCCAACTTCGCCCTCTTTAGTGTGTGGAGCAGTTACACTCAAATCGCCATCGCTGACGGCGGCAAGCGTAGTGGCAAGCCCTTCTATAGGCTTGCAAGCGTTGGCAACAAAAAAATAAGTGGCGACCAAAACACAAAGCAGAGCTATTGAAAAGTGTGTAATCCCCAGGCCAACTATTTTGTGAGACGAGGCCAGTACGGGGCCTAAGGGTGTTGCAATGGAAATAACAGCAAATGCCTCGCCCCTGGGGTCAATGAGGGGAAGATAATAAACTTTGTATTTTTCACCATCCACTTCAACATCATCAATAGTATCTCTTTTTTCATGGAGAAGGGTATTAACCAGCGAAGGTTTTAGGCGTGTATCGAAAATGGCAATAGCGTCTCGGCTAGGGGTGGTAGCAATGCGTGTTTCACCCAAAAAAACGGCGACTTCTCCATTAACGAGAGTTTTCAGTTTCTGCATATCCACGTCTCGGTCGTGCCTCACACCTGCTGAAATCACACCTAGTAGATTGCCATCAGCACCATATACAGGGCGACCCGACCGAGTAGAGACCTTGACAAGGGTACCCCGCTCGAAGTAGGTAGGAAACTTGCCTGCAATCGCATCGCTAATATTTTTCTGGTTGAGGATTGAATCCCCATAGCTATCCGGAGAATAGGTGCGGAAAAATACGTCTCCCTTTGGGTCAGCAATAGTAAAGTATGAAATACCGAATGTGTCAACAGCTGTTTGAAATGCCTTTGCAATGTCTTCCCTGCTACGGTTTTTGATTGCGTCTATTACAAGGGGCGACCTGGACATAGATGTTGCCGCAATAGCCGTCTCCCTCTCGCTCAATCTCAAATATGTCCTTAGGGTAGCCGAATTTGTTGCGACCTTTTCGTCAACCAGCTCCTTATTATAGGAAGAAAATAGCGACAACACAAAAACGGCCATGATCACGCCAAAAAATATCATAATCCCTACAACTGGGAGAATGATCTTTGCTAGAAGGCTCTTTTTGAACACAGAAAACATGGTTTTCCCTATTTCAACAACACTTTCATACCTAACACGCAAGTTGCAGTGCTTTAATTGCAACTCGGTATAATATATACTATTTCATTTTTCACAATTTGGCTAGTCAATTAAAATAGAGTAGAGTATAGTATCAGTTTTCAAAAGGAATGCCCGATGGGGAACCGGCTACTTGTACTCGATGCAGACGCGGCATTAGTAAAAGAGCACATGTCTGCGCTCAGAACCAATTTCGAGGCAGATTTCATTAACGCTCCAGACAAGGTGGTCGAATTGCTCGAAGGCGGCCAGTTTGGATGTCTTTTGGTCAACGTAGAAAAGGGAGAAGGCAGAGGATTCAAAGTTTGTCAAACGATCAGAAGACATCCCATCCTCTCCGAGTTCAAAATTGCGGCAATAAGTACAAAGGAAACCAGGGATCACTTTGCAAAAAACAAAGACACAGAATTTCTTGTAGACCTCTATTTAATCAAGCCAATAGCATCTCCAGCTTTGATTTCGGCATTGAAATATATGGCCACCGGCGTTGGAGATAGAGACGAGCTTGATTCACTGCTGGAATTAGACATCGGGGGAAAAAAAGAAAAGGGAGCAACCCATGCCAGACCAAAAGACTGGTCGGTCATGTACGATTCACATCTGATAGAAGAAATGGAAAGAAAAATATCCGGACTAGAGGCACGGCTACACGAAAAAACAATGGAACTATTGGTATCCCAGCAGGAAATGCAGGAAGTAGTCCGTCAAAACAGAATCCTTACTGTTAATTTTGAAGAACTCGAAAAGAAGCAAATCAACATGGAAGAACAACATAGGGTCGAATCTGAAGGCAAGGTTCGCGACCTAAAGGCAAAATTGCACGAAAAAACCTTAGAGCTATTGATGGCGCAACAGGACATACAAGAACTGCAACGCACAAACGATACAATCACCGTCAACTTTGAGGAGTTGGAAAAGCAACAAAAGGACACCGAAGGTTTACACGAGCGCCTACATGACGCAGAAAAACAACTCAAACGCCTCAAGGCAGACTCATCAAAGAGGGAAGATAGTAGCGTCTTGAGGCAACGTTTAATAGAAGCTGTAGGCGAAAAACAGGAATTATTAAAGCAGTTAGAAATCCTGACCTACGAAGTTGCTAGTAAACATCAGCATGTAGTTTCACTTATGCAGTCCAAAGAGCAATTGCAGGAGCAACTGCTAAAAGCAGAGGCCAGAATTCATACCCTAGAAAGCGAATTTGACTACAGGATGCAAACAGGGCAAAAACTCCTCAACACACAACTAGATGCCCTCCACAACACAAAAGATGAAGTATGGAAAAGGATTACAGAGCTGGAAGAATCATATTCTGTAATAACCGGTCAGCTCGATTCCGCTAGAGAAAATAGCGATTCTGGTAAAAAAAGCCTTGCAGAAGGCTTAGACGTAAAAAAAGAAACCAGCCACAACCCCAGTCGCCAACCTGCTCAACGGACGCATAAGGGTAGACAATAATGGTGGTAGGCCGCCTTATCATTATTATATTCTTACTAATTTTGGCCGCCTTTTTGGTACTGGCCGAATTTGCCATAGTGCGCGTCAGACCTACCCAACTAGAATCCTTGCTGGAAAAAGACTACCGAGCCAGCCACGCCCTTGAAATACAGGCAAATCTCCACACACACCTATCCTCTGTGCTAGTGGGTATAACACTATGTGCTGTTGGATTCGGAGCCTTGGGCGAGCATATCCTGGTACGCCAGCTAGATGTGTGGTTGCCCCGACTCTCCAATTACGGCCACATCCCCTGGTCTGGTATTTCGATCTGGCTAGGCTCGGCCATTTCGCTATTAATAATGACCACCATCCATGTAGTACTGACAGAGCTAGTTCCGCGAAGTTTTGCTATCCGCAACTCAACTACATGGGCACTGAGGACGGCTCGTCCCTTGCTGTTCTGGTCGCGACTAGCCAGACCTCTCACGGTTACGTTTACAGCTCTAAGCCACCTGGTAGAGCGAATGTTGGGGATGCCAAAGGGAGGGCATAGCCAAGAAGATGCTTCCCCTTCAGAAGACGAGCTTAGACGACTACTTGCGCATAGCCAGGAAAAGGGGCAGTTAGAACCCAACAAAGCAGAATTAATCGAAAATGTTTTTAGTTTTTCAAAGCGCACCATAGACGAAATAATGATCCCGCGGGGCAGTGTCGTTACAATCGACCAAAACAGAACCATCGAGGAAAACCTATCACTCCTGCGCACGGTCAAACACTCACGCTTCCCACTAGTCAATGGCGACCTAGACCACGTAATAGGTGTAGTCCACCTAAAAGACCTGCTCTGGAGTTTACAGGATAAACAAGAACCAGACTTTAAGTCGCTTGCCCGCCCAGCCTTTTATGTTCCAGAAATGCGTTTAATTCAAGACTTGCTACTTGATTTTCAACGCAAAAAACAGCATCTGGCTCTTGTTGTAAACGAGCATGGTGGAGTTGATGGAATCGTCACTCTAGAAGACGTTATCGAAGAATTGGTTGGTGAAATCCATGATGAATTTGACCAGGAAGTAGTCCAGCTAACAAAAGCGCAATCAGGTGCATGGATAGCCCTAGGTAGCATCACCCTCGAACAACTGGAAGAAATGCTATCCCTAAAACCTGAAGATGAAACAGATGCCATCACCCTTGGAGGATATTTTCAGGAACAACTGGGTAGAGTAGTACGCAGAAACGATGAAATCGAAATCCAGAACTGGCGGATAAAGGTAATAGAGATGAGTGGCATGGCTCCTGGAAAATTTCTCTTTCAACCATTAGCTGAGAAATAGGTGCAGTCGGCTATAGCAGTTGTAGTGGGTTAGCTTTAATCTGTCTCAGAGTCGACCAGCAGAGAAACCTTTTTGAATTCTCCCCTAAGCAGACAAAGAGAAATCTCTTCTATTACGGTGCTGATCCCTCGTGGCCACTTTTTCTTCTTCAATAAAGCAAGTGCCTCTTTAGCTATCCGTATATTGAAAGAATCACAGGACGATTTTATCATGCGTAATTTTTCGTGCAGAAATGCCAATTCCTCAGGTGAAGTGTCAACACTGCGCTGAATATCTTTGACCTGTAATTTTTCTATCAAGAACTGAAGAGCCTCAATAAAAGCAGGCGTTTCTTTTTCAATGACTTCAAGTGCGCGATTTTTTCCTGCCTGTTCCAACTGGAGGGCAATATTTGACAATTCTGCTTGTCCCAGATTTGCAAGCGAAGTTTTTATACCGTGAGTAGCAATAATGTAAGAATGAATATCTTCGTCTGTGAGTGCTTTGGATTTATTAATAATTTCATTCAGTTGGATAATTACGTTTTCGGCATCCAATACAAAATAATTTTCTAACTCAGAGGTATTGACTTCAAAAAAACCACATGGGTTTGCTTTATTTATTTCCTGATATTCGAGTCTTGCCTTTTCGATTACATCCTGGGGTTGTTTTTCCTGAATATACTTTTGCAGAACTTGGTCTAGCACATGGGTGTCGATTGGTTTAGAAATAAAACTATCAAATCCATTTGAAAGAAAAACCTCTGATTGTCCGGCTACAGCGTTAGCGGTGAGAGCTACAATCGGATGTGTATAATCCAAATCACGAATGATTTTTGTGGCTTTTATACCATCCATTTTTGGCATCATGTGGTCCATAAAGATAACGTCGTATACCGCACCGCTCGATATTTTTTCTATGGCCACAATTCCACTGTTGACCGTCTCTATACGCAGTCCATAAGGTGCCATCAGACCCTTTGCAACAAACAAATTTGATTCTACGTCATCAACAATCAACACTTTTCCGTAAGGCATGTATTCATATACTATATTTTCATGGTTTGAAATAGTAGCGTTGCGGTAAGTAAAACTTTGCAAGCTCAGTGCTATCTCTTGGCCACAGACAGATTCCCCGCAAACTTTTTGTGGAAGATTAACGGTAAACACCGAACCTTTACCTACCTCACTCGTAACGAAAATCTGGCCACCCATCATTTCTATGAGTTTTTTGGTGATATTCATACCCAGACCGGTGCCAGAGATCGTTTGATTTGTTTCCATATTGAAACGGGTATATTCATCAAAGAGCCTACTGACTTGACTCTCATTCATCCCCTGCCCAGTGTCCTTTACCGTAAAATTGAGTGTTGTAGTATGCTCATCCTCCCCAGGATGGGATGTAACCGACAGTAATATTTCGCCACTTTCAGTATATTTAAAGGCATTTGAAAGCAGATTGTTGAGGATTTGCTTGATGCGAATTTCATCGCCTATCAATTCCAAGGGTGTGTTTTCATCGATCTCCAACCTAAAGTCGATCAGTTTGTTTTCGTAACGATACTTGTTTAATTGAACCGAATCGTTTATCAGGACTGGAACAACATATTTAGCGGGTATGATTTCCATTTTTCCTGCATCAATTTTTGAAAAATCAAGTATGTCATTGATGATATTAATGAGCATATTGCCTGATTGATAAATCTGACTATACCCCTCTTCGGCATCTGAGGTAATGTTTTTATTGCGTAGTTGGATTTCGGAGATACCCAAAATCGCATTCATTGGGGTGCGAATTTCGTGGCTCATGTGAGCCAAAAAGATACCTTTTGCTCGGTTGCTATGTTCGGCATATTCTTTGGCATTAATTAATTCGGTCAACTCAACAGAATGTTGCATATGAACCATTCGCCCATCTGTCCACCTGACAAATCTGTCATAATTTCTGTAGTGTCGCTTAGTAGTAGGGATATATCTCTCCCAGATGATGGTTTCGTGCGGGTCTTTTTTTAAGTTATGAACAGGACAGAATTGGCACCTTTCCTTGCTACCATCCCCCATTATCTCCCAGCATTTGCGACCCAGTACGTTTCCATGATAACCATAATGTTGCGCCATTCCATTGCTCATAAAAAGGATTTCATCAGAAACAGGGTCGGCAACAAATAGCATAAGGTCTAGGCCATCAAGTATATTCTCCAAAATGCTCAGCGTAGTTATTGCTTCGGTCGCCTTTTTTATTTCTGAAATAGCGGCCTTCATTTCTCGCAGGTCTCTGATATATGCGGCGACCATGTTTTGATCACGATATTTAACACGAGCCAATGTAATCTCGCAAGGTATCAATTGGCCATCCAATTTTTGGTGTAGCCACTCAAAGCGATAATATCCATGCTGAAAAGCAGATTTTAACAACTTAATAATGGTTCGCTTACTATTACGGCCATCCGGCTGAAATTCAGGTGAGAGGTCATAAAACCTGTTAATAAATTCATCCTTACTCGAAAACCCAAATAGCTTGATGGCTTCCAGATTGCAATTCAACACATTGAGATCGGTATCCCAAATCAATGCACAAATGGGGGTGGCATCCAGCATGATTTGCGTTTGCTTGGCAGTAGCTACTTCCCGCTCCATCTCTTTTATTTTTCGTAGATCATAAATGTATGCCAGGATCAGTTTTTTACTATCGCGGGTGATGCTCTTTAATGTAATTTCGCAAGGGATAGCCTCCCCTTCCAGCGAGTAAAATGACCACTCCAAGACAATAACCTCACCGCCAAGTGCACGCCTAAGTACATTCTCTAACTTTTTTATTGACCTTGTGCCGTCTGGTTGGTACTCGCCAAATAGCTCAAGATGACGTTCTATATACTGTTGTTTATTAGCGCAACCAAACAACTCCAAAAGCGCGCTATTGCAATCAACCACTTGAAATTTGTCATTTCTAATGACTAAGCCTGTAGGCGCAGTGTCTATTATTTCCCTAACCAGGTCCTTTTCGGCCACAATCTTTTGCTCCATATAGCCCCTAACAGCGGCGTTGGCATATATTGAAGCGGCAGAGCGCATGGTCTCAGCTAAAGTATCCTCTACAGCAGATTCATCATCATGGTTTTCAAAGATAGCAAAACCCCAAAGCATAGAGTTGATAAATATCGGAGTAGCAAAAACAGCCCTGATGCCCATTTCCCATAGTAATTTGCCCTCTTCTCCATGCACCTGGCTTACAGATATATTTACAACCTTATCTTCCAGAAAATACTTTTCCCAGGATGGTGCAAGCTGGGAATAAATAGTGCCCACAAATACGTCTTCGGGTTGGGCATCCCACCCAGAAATCCTTTCCCAGCAATAAACCTGAGAAACATGAATCTTGCCATCTGCATTGTAATTTCGGAATAGCGAAAATCTATGGAATGAAACCAGGTCGAGGAGAATATCAATCCCTGCATTCATCATTTCTTCAAAAGTTTTTTCTCCTCGTGAAAGAAATGTTCGGGCTATCTTATTTAGCGTTGCAGTTAGGGTATTGCTGTATTCCAGAGCCCTTTGGGTGGCAATTATTTCTGCTTCAGCTTTTTTTGCCTCAGTAATATCTTCGGCAATAGATGCAAACGTATCTTTTTCGATTAGAAAAGATGTCACCGAAAAGTCCCTAACTACCTTATCCTTGGTTATCCCTTTAGCAACATAGTGCGAGATTTTATTTTCTTTGAGATCTCTGACCACATTTATCGTCAATTCTTTACGGGTTTCTTCATCAAAGATTAGGCCGAGATAATTTTCCTTTAGTTCGGCTTCTGAATAACCAGAAATGGTGGCGGCGGCTGGATTGACATAGATACATTCGCCATTTATTTTTTTATAAGAAATAAAATTCGGGGATTTTTGCACAATGCTGGACATCACCAATAATTGATTTCGGGCAAGTACCCGTTCATGAATATCCATCAGCGCGCCGGCAACCCTTATGGCAACTCCCTGGTCATTTCTTTGGGTTGTTCCAAAGGCATGAAAATAGCGATACTCGCCATTTTTTAGCATGAGGCGATATTCAAGATTGTAGGCGGTATTGCCAGTTCGGTCACTTAGATGGGCGACAAAAGCAGAAAGCGTTTTCTGCTTGTCCTCGGGGTGTAGCCTATCGCTCCAACTGGAAAGGATATTAGGGAAATCTTGTGTGTCAGAAAATCCCAGCATGCGCCTAAGTTCGTCAGACCACTTAAATTCATTATTCGGATTTATAGGGTCAGAGCTAACAACCTCCATATCCCACAGAGCAATCCCCAGGGCATCGTTGGCCATTGTATATTTCATCAAGTCATATTCGCCTGCGGACTGTTTGCTGTCGACGATCGTGTTTTCAAAACGTTCCGCTGAAATTTTTTCTGTAATGTTCGGCTCGGCTTGCCTAGAATCACCGGTTGTAGCCTCTTTGGCAGTCGTGGCAAGTTGTAATGATTTTTCCACCAGCTCCTGATTATCAGTATTAGCTTTATCATCCATATCGCGCTTTCACCTCAATAATAATAATACTACAGTCTTTTACAACGCCTGGAGCGTGTTATACCAGGTTGCACCCAACCGGGAGTAACCTGATAAAAGCTCAAACTGCCGAGACCAACTCGGAACAACTCATATTCTTTTTGTATTCACCCAACTGGTTAGCACCGGAATTGACTTCTTCAAATAAGTCGCTAACCATCCGGAACACTTCGACAATTTTTGGATCAAATTGTTTACCGCTACTTTCAAGAATCATTTCTTTTGCGGCGGGATGTGAAAAGGCTTTTTTATATGGCCTGTCTGATACCAGAGCGTCATATACATCTGCAATGGCCATGATTCGCCCTTGAAGTGGTATATCATAACCTTGCAGTCCTCGTGGATAGCCAGTACCATCCCAGTATTCGTGGTGTGAGCCTGCAAACAGTTTTGCATTTTGCAAGAAAAACTCCTCGCCTACTTCGCCAATGATTATGTCAATAATCTTTTCGCCTTCAATCGAGTGGGATTTCATAATGTCGTATTCTGCCTCAGTCAGCCGGGCTGGCTTATTCAAAATGAGGTCAGATACAGCTATTTTTCCAATGTCATGGAGCCGAGCCGACGATATGGCAACCTCCAACCCATGTGGGTCATCTACATGAGGAGTCGATGTGCTTTGGAAAGCATGAATGCTTGAAAACATATCAAGCGAGTTAGAAACCCATCTCAGGATTTCCTCGGAATAAACATCAGATTTAAGCATTGCATTTAGCAAAATCCTGATGTAGTTTGTCGTGCGTTCAACATGATTACCCGTTAATGTGTCGCGTTGCTCTATCATGTTGGACAACACTGACACCATGCTGTTTTGCAATCGCTGGAGCTTTTCTGTGCGGAGCTTCAACATCCCGGTTCGCTGGCTAATAATTTCTTCTACCGTCAAATGGCTCTTTATACGATTCAGGAGAACGGGTTTAGAAAAAGGCTTAGAGATAAAATCTACAACTCCCAATTCAAAACCAAGGGCCTCAGTGGTAGCGTCATTATTGCTTGTCAAAAAAATCACAGGAATTTCTGCATATTTTTTATTGGCCTTTAGTTGCTTCAAGGCAGAAAACCCATTTATCTCTGGCATTTCTATGTCCAGCAAAATCAGATTGGGGCTTACCGCCGCCAGTAACGTAAACATTGCCGAAGCAGAGCCCAGTGTAAACACATCAAAGTGCTCAGATAGGGCCTCAGACGCAGTAAAAAGATTTACATTGTTGTCGTCAACTACAAATACTTTTTTCATCACACTACTCCATTCCCAGAAATAGCTACTTTATCCAACAGCAAACAAACCGTTAGACCGACCATTATTTTTAATTGTTGCCATCATCACTCCTCTGAAGAGTTACACAAAATCTGCTCTGTATCAAGTATCTCACCAAAAAAACAAATGTTCAATTCTTAATAAATTGCAAGAATGTTTTATAAAAAAATCGTGTTTAGTAGCACCACGAGCGGGTTTAGCACATATCCAACAATTGTCACTTTGACAATAGCAATTCTAAAAAAATTGTAATAATTGTTTTCTTTTGGCATTTTAGACCGACCTTTCTTACTGTGACGCAGAAACATCGGCGTCATGCTCTCTAAGGAGGATCGCCATGAAAAAAAATACCATATCTGAATTGCTCGTATCACTCATTACCGGTACTTGTGTTACATCAATTTTTTGCCTGTTTATTGGTCTGTTTTTGAGAGCATACTAGGTTGCAACCGATAGGTAGCAGATTGGTATATAGCAGAACTACCAAAAGTAATACTGCTATAGTATTTCCCTGCCGGTGCGGAGAATCTCTTTTACAAAGGGGTTGTCGTTATCTAGTTCAGATGTTTCAAAGACTATTGGCTCAAAGGGAACACGCTTGTAGTCCCGCCTCAACCATAGCAAGTCTTCCAGGATGTCCCTGCGTCTCTTTTCACCATAGCTGTTGAGGAAAAAACAAATATCTATATCGCTTTGCGGAGTAGCGGTGCCTTTGGCATATGAGCCAAACAGCAGGTTTCAAAACCCATGGGGTTTTGAAATGGGCTCTATTAACAATAATTATTTTGCAAGTTTCAAAAAACGTATTACGATTAATACATGAGGTTTGTTTGGGAGGACGCTAACAAGGCGCATTTAGCCCGACATGGCATTGAGCCTTGGTTTGCAGAAAAAATATTCCGCGAGGGACAAAACACGATTGTCAATTCTAGGTTTGAATCCAGGTACATGATGGAAGCTACTATTAGGGAAAGACACTACCGGCTTGTGTTTGAGGAATTGGAAAACAACCAAGGGATATATATCGTTACTGCATTTCAACTCAAGAAAAGGACAATCTAGGGGGCTATATGGATACAAAGACATCACCGAAATTTAAGAGTTACGAGGATGTAAGGCGAGAATGTAAGGGGAAAGGACGGTCTTTAGAGTACATCAGGGCAAACTATGACCAAATTGTCAAGGAGGCCGAGGAGGAGTTTGGCCCACATGTCCCACCTCAGATTCTCCCATATCTTCCCCAACGAGGGCGACCCCGGTCAGGAGAACCTGTGGAACTCGTACAGACCAAGTCTGTTAGGATGTCTCCTGCGTTTTGGGAGGAGATGCAGGGTCTGGCAAGCATTGAGGGCCTTACTATCCACTCCGCTATGCGAACTGCTATGGTTGAATGGGTTGAGAAAAGGCATGGCGTTAGTAATTAGTGGCCTTCAGTAGTTATCAGTTTTCAGTTTTCAGTTTTCAGTGGGTTGGTTTCAGGTTGTCAGTGACCTTCTGTTAGTTTTCAGTTGTCAGTTGGTTGGTGGTTAGTTTTCAGTTTTCAGTTTTCAGTAAAAGCAGTGGAGGCGGCTAAAGCAGTGATGTGATTTTTGTTTGGCTTGGTGCAACCTGGTAAAACTAATTTTTATGTCCAATCCTCAATTTTAAGGTTGTCGATGCGTGAAAATTCTTTTGTGTTGTTTGTAACGAGAATTGTGTTGTGAGCCAAGGCTGTTGCGGCAATTACCATGTCGTTTGGCCCAATAATTTGCCCCTTGCGTTCTAGTTCCGTCCGGATTAACGCATAGGCCCTGGCGGCTTGCTGGTCGAAGCTGATTATTCTGTAGGGCGAAAGAAAAAGTGCTATTGTTTCGAGATTGGATTTGTGCTTTTTACTTTTTTCGGCACCATACAACAACTCAGCAACGACCATGGAAGGAATTAATACTTCGTCTGCAGGCATGGCTTTTAGGCGGTCTGTGAGAATGTCTGCTACTTGATTGAGATGGAATATACAGGTGTTTGTGTCGAGGCTGTACTTCATTTTATTTCAAATCTTCTTGGGACATCTGCTACCCATGGAATGTCTGGGGGTTTGCTAAGTGGGTCGTCTATAAATGAGCCCTGAGTTTTGGCTAGCGCATAATGCTTTTTTCTTTCGACATCATCTGCTTCGTTGAGTTTTTCGGTGATGATAGAGATGATGAATGTCGAAATCGAGGATTTGTGGTGGGATGCGGCTATCTTAAGTCGGTCGGCCATAGATTCCTGAATATCAAGGGATATTAGTGGCATGGTGCCCTCCTTGCTTTTTCATATTATACATGGGATTAGTTATCAGTTATCAGTTATCAGTTATCAGCTATCAGCTATCAGTTATCAGTAAAAGCAGTGGAGGCGGCTGTGCCGCGATGTTGTTTATCTACCTTTTGTATACTGAAAGCACTCTCTCTCTATCAATGAAGGGGATGGTGCGCCAACGGGTTGGTGTCGTGACATTCAGGGTAGGCCGTGACAGGACATATTCAAGTAGAGAGTTTCGGATGGTATCGTAACTAATCATTTCTGCCTCGCCCCTAAACCCAATGGCCTCCATATATCCACCACCACCATAGAGCCGATAGGTAGAAATGGCCATCGTAAATGTCTGGCTATCCAGTACTGGCTGGTTGTTAAATTTGAGGTCAGATACCCGCCACCCCACTGGACGGCTGATGTCAAGTGAGTAGCTACATCCGCCTACCATGTCGTAGTCTGCCAGTGGCACACCCGGATTGATCAGGTCGGGTAAGTAGCTAAAATTAAAATATCTGGCAGAGTGCTCCAAGTAGAGTTTTAGCTGTGCTCCGGTGATGCGTATGCGAGCAATGCGATATTCGTTAGGGGCAAGCGCGTAGAATTGCCTGACGGAGGTAGCCCCTTTAGGAATAAAAATGTGCGCCCCCGGACTTGGAGTTGCGCTCAACTGGGCAGACGTAACCCTACGCTGAACTTCATGGAGTAACTGGACAAGTAGTGATGGCTCTACTGTAGACCACCGTCCATCTAAGTCGTGTCCCAAGGTGGTGGCGTGGGTGTTTAGATAGGCTGTCTCGTCTGCCCTAGCCTGCTCGGTGCGTTGCAGAACCAAGGGATCAAGGCCATGGGTCGATGTAACCGCTATGTTTTGCGGATTAAAAGAGCGTACAGACCACCTGTCCCGCCGCCGCCCAAGTACATAACTAAGTGAGGTAAAAGACTGACCAAAAGCCGCTGGTTGAACTATGGGCACTCCCCGATGCACTATTGAAATCTGCTGGTGCCCCTGTGTTGCCAAAATGCCATCCACCCCTGCAACCCTCTCTGCCAGTCGCAATGCGGTATTATTGCCAAAATAAGTGGCGTATTGGCCAGCAGACTGAGTATGGACAACCAAGATTACCAATTCTGCCCCTTCTGCCACCCGCAGTCTCGGAACCCACTCCATTGCTGTTAGAATAGGGTCTTTTACTAAAACGTTAGGTAGGCCAACATTCTGCCCTGCCCCTGCGTAAAGTCCAAGAAATGCTACAGAAACGCCGTTGATGGTTGTCTTAATGTATGGGCGAAAAATTTCTTTGCCAAAAGAATCAAACACATTTGCCGCGATAAATGTAAATCTGGCCTGCCTCTCCGCAGTTTTTAGCCAAGGGAGACCAAGGCCAAAGTCAAAGCTCCCCGGCACCATCGCCATGTAGCCCAAATCGTTCATCGTATCAATAATCGGATTCAATGCTGATGGGCGAGTTTTAGTCAGAACGTAGCCCATGGGATCACCCAAAAGAGTATCCCCACAATCAATCAATACGGTTGCACTATTATTATCTATTTCGGCCCTTAGCGCAGTAGATAGCCTCCCCCAACCCCTGTTTGAAGGAGACATGGAAAAAGGATCAATAGGGCGAATAGCCGCAAAAGTATTAGCTGTTGCAATAATCTGAATTTTTTGTTCCCGCCCCTCCTGGGCATGGAGGGCAAAAACCAAGGCAAAGCATAAAAACCACTTATGCCAGTCACTCAAACCCTGTAGCATCAAAACCCCCAAAAGCCAAAATTGACATATAGAAACTATAACTGGAAAAATAAAAAAATTGTGATAGACTGTTTTTTTCAACATTGTTGAATGTTGAGGTGATTTCAAAACTTATGTTGTTTGTCTGTGCCCTACATTTCGCCGTTTGCTTTGAAGTAGCACCCGGCTTTATTCTGGCGTAGCCTAGCAACTCCGTTGTTTCAAAACCCGGCGGGTTTTGAAAGTGGCTCTAATAACTGGAGAAAACATGCAAGAAGTACAGATCAAGGCCCCCAAGCACGAATTCACACTGCTCTGTGATGACATCCGACAGGAAGCCGGCGGCAAAACGAGTCTCATGGGTATCTACGACCACCACATTGTCGTCCCCCAGGTTCCATTCGTCCTTCCCAAAGTTTGTTTTTACACACGTTTCAGTCGCATGGATGGCCAGTTTAAGTTTAACTTTTCCATCGTCTCCCCCGCGGGCGAAAGGCGTGACATCATTCGCGATAGCGATGTCCAGATACCTGAAGGCGCCAAGGAAGGCACATTCAACGTCATCGCCAGCCCATTTGAGGTACAGGCAGAAGGCGTTTATGAAGTAATCATTGGCCTCACCAAGGGTGCCGACCGCTTTGAATACATCTACAAGTTTGCCATGTCCAATGGCGAACGCCTCCAGCAAGAATGGCAAGCCCAGCAGGAAAAGCAGTAATTTAGTTATCAGTTATCAGTTATCAGTTGGTTGGTTTCAAGTTGATAGTTGATAGTTGATAGTTATCAGTTATCAGTTGGTTGGTTTCAAGTTTCCTTTCAATAACTGCTCCTGAATGCCAGGTGGGGGGTGCTCAGTCGCTAGGCTCCTTTAAGCCACCTAAGTGCCGTTGGCCTTTAAGACTTGCGGCACTAAGATGGCTTTCCCCAAGGCCGTAGGCACTTATGACCCGTTACTCCAAGCAGTGCATATTTTTGGGAATAGATAGAGACTCTGCACTTCGCCGAGCTAAGGTGGCTGTTGTTGGCCTTGGAGCAACTGGAAGTGTAATAGCGTCATGGTTGGCGCGTGCAGGTGTAGGCCACTTAACTTTAATCGACCGCGATCTGGTAGAACTAACAAATTTACAGAGGCAAATCCTATATAGCGAAGCAGACATAGGCACGCCAAAGGCTACAGCCGCTGTAAACATACTACAAAGAGCAAATTCCGAAATTGAAGTCGTGCCACTGATTGCCGACTTAACCAGTGGCAATGCCCAGGATGTCCTTGCAGGTTACGACCTGATAATGGATGGCACAGACAATTTTGAAGCCCGATACCTAATCAACGACATTTCAATAGCAAGGCAAATACCCTGGATTTATTGCGGAGCCATCGGTAGTGAGGCCATGGTGTGGCCAATCGTTTTACCCCAAACCCCATGCCTTAGATGCTTAATGGAACAACCTCCCCCAGCAGGGGACATAGATACCTGCGATAGTACCGGAGTTTTAGGCCCTGCTGTTGGCGTGGCCGCAAGCTGGTCTGCCCTTGAGGCAATCAAAATACTTTCTGGTGAAGAGCCAGCAACTCACCTTGTCCGATTCGACCTCTGGAAAAACGAGAGGCAGTTTATCTCCCCTCCAGCCTCTAGATGTAAATATTGCATAAACAAAATTACTGAGTTTTTAGATGACAAATGGGTGGTAAAGGCAAGCACACTCTGTGGCCTAGATGGTGTTCAGATAAGGATTAACCCCCCCGGCAACCTAGACCTAGAGCAGTTCCGAAACAGACTCCAAGCTCGGACTGGTACAGACTGGAAGGCCACCCCCCATACTTTAACAGGCACGGAAGGACAGCTTGCAATTACCATTTTCAAGGATGGCAGGGCACTAATACACGGAGACATAACCCCAGAGCGCGCCCGTAGCTGGTATACCGAGGTTGTGGGATGCTAGGTTAGTTTTCAGTTTTCAGTTATCAGAGGGTTGGTTTCAGGTTGTCAGTGGCCTTCTGTTAGTGGCCAGTTATCAGTGGTCAGTGATCAGTTTTCAGTGATCAGAGGGTTGGTTTCAGGTTGGTGGTTGGTAGTTGGTAGTTTTCAGTGGTCAGTGGCCATGTTCAGTGATCAGTTTTCAGTTGGTTTGTGTAAAATCGTAGTAGGGGTTTGCCTAATGTTGCTCTACCACGGAAGCTATACGGAAATCACCGCACCCCGGTTGGTGGCATCTTCGCGGGGGCTTGATTTTGGCCACGGTTTTTATCTCACTTCGAGAGAAGATCAGGCAAAGAGTTTTGCAGAAAGGGTTATTAAACGCCGCGGGGAAGGCGTTGCGACAGTGAGCGTGTATGATTTCGATGAAAAAGTGGCAAAGCAAACCTTGGATATTAAACATTTTCCTGAACCAAACGCCGAATGGCTTGAATATGTGAGAGACAATCGGCTAAAGATTTATTCCGGCAAGCAATATGACCTAATTATTGGCCAGGTAGCAAATGATAATGTGTTTTTAACCATACAGGCTTTGGTCATCGGGCAGTTTACAGTTGAAGCGGCATTGGTTGCTCTTAAACCATATAAACTATTTGATCAACACTGTTTTGCCACTGAAAAAGCTCTGTCCATGCTCAAGTTCGTTAAGTCTATTTCGCAATGGGAGGAGCAGTGAGATGGTGAGTCAGGAAAACCTAAACACAGTTCTTGCCTTCATTACACCAGGAATAATACAACTACTGATGGACAAGCGAAACATCTCGGTAGATTCTGCCTCAAGTTTGCTTTACAATTCAAAACTGTATAAGCTATTGGAAGATGAAGAAACTAAGCTATGGCATCTAAGTTACCCCATACTATTCGACATGCTTGAAGAAGAACTCTCATCAGGAAAAATTACTTTCCCAGAGGAGCAGTGAGATGGTGGCAATAAAGAATGAAGTTTTGTTTTTGGGCTTTTGTGTAGAGATATATAAGGCCGAAAAGAAAATGAGTGGCCAAGACGTTTTTAATTACCTATACCGTACTGGGGCGACTAATTATATCCAAAACTGTTATGAGGGGCTACATACCGCCGGACATCTCTACATCATTGATAGTATTGACGATTACATAAAAAATAATAATTGATCAGTGGTCAGTTATCAGTTGTCAGTTGTCAGTTGGTTGGTTTCAGGTTGGTGGTTGGTAGTTGGTTGGTTTCAGGTTGTCAGTGGCCTTCTGTTAGTGGCCAGTTATCAGTGGTCAGCGATCAGTTGGTTGGTGTTATTCCTGTTTTACTGCGAGGGTTTCGAGGCGGATGGAGGCTATTCTGTGGGCGAGGTTGCGGGCGGGGCAGTCATGGAGTGGGAGTTCTTCGTAATGGGCACTCAATGAGGCTATAAATGCGTCTTTGCTGGCGTTGTTGTAGTACTCGATTCGAGTGCGCGGAATGAGGGCGCAGGCCGCCCAGCGGTTTGCTTGGGCTTCGTCTTTTCCCCAAAAGAGTTTTCCTTTTGGCCCGCCGTGCTGGCAGAGGTGGCCTATTTCATGCGCGAGTGCCCAGATGGTTGCGAGTGCCCCATGCTGGTTTGGGATGAGGATTAGTGAAAATGTTTTGGTTTCGGGTATGTATACGGCTGTGTGTATGTGTTTGGAAAATTGGGTGTAGGCACCAAGGGATTCGCCAAAATCCATTAGGTTATCCAGAGTTGGGTACTGCTGTCCGTACCATTCCGGGTTCATCGCTGGTCTTTTTTGAAGACTTCGCGGAGCCGTAGCACCCTGTCTTTTGCTTCTTTATAGGCTCGAAATATTTCATCTTTTTCAGATTCGGTGAGCTGGTCTGCTGTGATGTCGGCAAACATGGCGCGCGCTATTAGCTTGTCACGCTCGGTGGCTTCTGCCCATTTATCTTCTTCCAGCCCATCGGGGCACCTGTCGGGCACGTCCATGAGTAGCCTGTAGTCGCGACCTAAAAAGTCGCCCAATCTTTTTAATACGTCTGTACTGGGTTTGTGGGTGGCGTTTTTGGATAGGTACTTGTAAAGCGTTGTGGGGGCAAGCCCAAGATATTCTGATACAACTGCGCTATTGGTTGTCCCTAGCTTTGTTTTTGCCTCGGCTACCCACTCGCGAAAGAGTTCTCGATGATTCCAAAAATCTCCGGCCATTGTTACTCCCTAGTATCATGGTAACACTATATAGTTATCAGTTGTCAGTTATCAGTTTTCAGTTATCAGTTTTCAGTTTTCGGTTGTCAGTTTTCAGTGGTCAGAGGGTTGGTGGTTAGTTATCAGTTTTCAGTTTTCAGTGGGTTGGTGGTTTTTAGTTATCAGTTATCAGTTTTCAGTTTTCAGTGGGTTGGTGGTTAGTTATCAGTTGTCAGTTTTCAGTTTTCAGTGGGTTGGTTTCAGGTTGGTAGTTGGTAGTAGGTAGTTATCAGTTGTCAGTTTTCAGTTATCAGTAAAAACATCAGTGATCAGTGGCCTTTTTTGTTGTTTGTCACAAGTAAACGACTATATTAGTTTGTATAGGGGGGATGGCGCAATGGCAAAGAGCAGGGAAAACAAAATACAAATCCGTAATAGCGTCAACGACTTCCTTGTTTTTTCAAAGGAAAATGGCGGCGATGGCGTTGACGTGTTGGTTGCCGATGAAAATGTATGGCTGACGCAGAAATCCATGTGCTCGCTCTACGAGGTCTCTAAGAGCACTGTGTCTGAGCATCTGACGAATATCTTTGCGAGCAAAGAGCTGGACGTGGATTCAGTTGTTCGGGAATTCCGAACAGTTGCCACTGACGGCAAGTCCTACAACTACAAATACTATAACCTGCAAGGGATCATCGCCGTGGGCTTTAAGGTCAATTCGCCAAAGGCGGTGCGCTTCAGGGCTTGGGCGGCGGATGTTTTGGCCAACTTTGCAATCAAGGGATATGTGATTGACAAGGAGCGGCTGAAAAACGACAGGATATTCTCCCAGACGTACTTCGAGCATTTGCTGGAGGATATACGGGAAATCCGGCTGTCTGAGCGCAAGTTTTACCAGAAGGTTACTGACATATATGCCCTGTCTTATGATTACGACCCGAAAAGCCATGAAACGCAATTATTCTTCAAGACGGTACAGAACAAGCTACACTTCGCTATCCACGGCCATACTGCGGCTGAAGTCATCATTGAGCGGGCTGATGCAGAAAAGCAGTATATGGGCATGACAACTTGGGAAAACGCGCCCAAGGGCAAAATCCGCAAGTCTGATGTGACGATTTCAAAAAAATATCTGAGCGAGCAGGAAATGGAGTCGCTTGGAAGGATAGTGACTGCTTATTTGGAATTTGCCGAGTTCCAGGCGACCCGGCAGGTTCCTATGTCGCAAAATGATTGGAAGAACCGGCTCGACCTGTTCTTGCAAGCGGCAGGTACAGGATTGTTGACCGATGCTGGCAAGGTGACTGCTTTGGAGGCAAAAATCCACGCTGAGGGCGAATTTGAGAAGTACCGCGTAGTACAAGACAGGATGTTTGTTTCCGGCTTCGATAGATTTTTGCAGGAAGCGG
>WRHW01000035.1 GCA_009783055.1 Holophagaceae bacterium | reverse complement strand
TTGCCACCCTGTTCCTCCTCAACTATCATCCTGCCGATCTCAAAATAGGTGACACACATCGTCAGGTCGGCAGTGCGCCCGACGTGAGCGCGGGCCTGATGGATGAGGCTGGCAACATTCTCAAAAAAACTATTGTCCATCACAGCACCTTTCTTATTGTCTCAGGGCTGTAGGTCATAAATATCTGCTCAAAGTTTACAAGCGTGTTATCGGAAGCAAAGCTACTGTCGCGGAAAACGGCATACTTAGGCCTGGATTGGGCAATTTTGGTGACTATCCCGTCCGTCACGGCATCAAAGCAGGCCGCCAGGTAGTCGCCCTCAACGTAATGCACTGTTACACCATCAATTTGGCGGGTATCTAATTTTGCCGATAGCGGAATGCCCAAATCCAGCATTACCTGAAACAGCAAATCCTCTGCCGTGCGGTCTTCCTTGATGTTGTCCACAAGGTCGTCCAGGTTTCTGATCAGCGGCGCGTATTCCTGTGGCGTGTAGAATACATCCTTCATGTTGCTACTGTCGAGTTTGAGGACGCGGAAACCTGTATCACACTGATTACTACCTTCTTCCCCCATATCCAGTAGCCTTTCATCACTGTCCACTGGCCACTGATCACTGACCACTGATCTGGCCACTATTTTTTCTCCTGCACGACGTATGCGTTCTTTACCAATGTCGCAAAGATTAGTGAATCCGAGCAATGTGGCAACATTATTTGCCTTAAAGTCATTGCCTTTATCACTAAGAACTTGCGGAATTTGAATTAATATAAAACGCCTTTTGCCTCCGTCATGTGCATTAAGACGCATCACTGCTTCGCCTAATGAGCCCGAACCGCTGAAGAAATCTAAACATAAACAGGGTTCATCTTTTTTTGTCGCAAGCTCAATGATCCGCTTTAGTAACATTGTTGGTTTTGGATTGTCAAAAATTAGCTTGCCATCGAAAAGTTCCATTAATTCTTGATTTCCTTCTTGATTATGCGATGCAAACTTGTTGTCCCACCACGTCCAAGGGCGCACACCATCTGATTCGGACAAGAATTTTTTTACACGAGGGCGGTTGTTACCATTCTCTCCAAACCATAATCTATTATCTGCATACAACTCATAAAAGGTTTTTTCTGCCATAGCCCAGCAACGACCTTCAGGAGGTAAATACTTTTTTCCAGAAGGCGATGTTATTTCATAAAACTGGCTTTTTGGAGCTCTGCCAGTTTGCCCTGTAACATCAACAGAAGCCCAAACTCCACGTGGATCATTATCAGGGTTTTTAAAGTTCTTTAGACGTTCTTCATCATATGCAATCGTATTTAGCAAATAGGTCGAATCATTACGATGTTTTGCATATATAATGATGAAATCATGTGCAGCACTAATATCCATCCTAGCATCTGGTGACGTTTTTTTTTGCCAAACAATCCCAGCCACAAAATTACCCTCCCCAAACACTTCATTACATATCTTTTTCAAATTCTCCACTTCGTTATCGTCAATACTAATAAAGATCACCCCGTCATCCCTCAGCAAATCCCTTGCAACACGCAGTCTTGGGTAGATCATGTTAAGCCAGTCTGTGTGGAATCTGCCGTTGCTGTCCAGGTTTTTGACCATCCTGTTGCCGTCTTGGTCGTAGTCGCCGCTCATTTCGTCCCACTGGTCGCTGTCCACTTTGTAGTTATCATTGTAAACAAAGTCGTTTCCTGTGTTATAGGGCGGGTCTATGTAGATCATCTTGACCTTGCCCAGGTAGGTCTCCCGCAACAGCTTTAGCACGTCCAGGTTATCGCCTTCGATATACAGATTCTCGGTGTTGTCAAAGTCTTTGCTTTCTTCCCTGCATGGCCGCAGTGTAGCCCTGATCGGTGCATTGGCGGCCAGCTTTGCCTTGGCCTTGTCTGGCCAGGTAAACTGATACCGCTCTTCTTTGCCGCTGACGACATGTGTGTTAATTTCCTGCGCCAGCGCGTCTGCGTCAATAGCCCGCACAACCTTGCCGTCCTCGTCTATGGTTTCTGTGACAGCATTGGGAAACAGTGCTTGTAATGTTGCCAGGTTGCTATGTGCCAAGTCCTCAGTTTTCATCTGTAGCTTGCCGCTTTTGTCGCCCATGCCCGCCTCCATTAGCAATAGTTTACCATCAGTGGCCAGTTGCCTTGCTTAGCGAGAGTAATAAACCGCATTCTAGCCTCTTATATCTGATCGCCTTTCGCGTTCTAGTGCAAAGGCAAGGTCGTCTTTGGAAAATGAGTATGGCACGATACAGCCATCTTCACTGGCCAACCTGACATAAGACAGTAGCGATTGTTCAAGCGATGCGTCCTCTTCAACAGCGGCGCTTACGCATTCATAGTTATGGGTGGTCACAGTGTCACCTAAATTAAATGACAACTTGAATTCTACCGAATTGCTTTCGCGACTTGTCAAAAGACCTTCCGCGTTCACGGCAGATAGTATTTTGCAAACTTCTGTTTCATGTTCCATTTCAAAGTCACTCCATTTTATCTCTGAGGTGCTTCACTTCCTCATTCAACTCCCACTTCCTCTTCGGTTGCTTTTCACTCCATGCTTTCCTTTCAAGCCCCTCAATTTTCCGTTTCAGCTTTTCCTGCTCTGCATTAGCCTCAATCTGTTCATCCAGTGTATTGCCTTCGGCGATGGTCAGGCCACCAATATCCACGATGATATTATCCCACACCGCGTCCATGTCCAGTCCGGTTAGTTTTAATTCCCATTCGTGCAAGGGTTTAGGCTCAGATTCAACCACCCTGTTACTTCTGACCACTGCAAGCCAAGCTACGCCGTTATGCTCAAGGACAAAGAGCATGTTCTGCTTTACCAGTTTTGATAGAAGCGCCAAGTTTTTTGAGTCGCATTTGGTTTGGCGCAGTGCGATATGCACAACATGAAAGGACGCTATTGACTTGCCTTTAGCAATATTGACTGACTCCGGAGACACTTCGTTGACAATGACCATTCGGCTAATGTCTCGGTCGAACCGTTTCCTCTCGCTGGCATCTGGCTTGAATTTAGCAAAGATGGCCTTCTTTGCCAACGGCTGGTTCAGTTCTGTCTTTTTGGGCAGGTTGAGCATAAAAACAGTGGCTAGTGGCTAGCTCTCAACTCCATATCTTAGGGTTTGGATTCCTAACTCTGCCATCCAATCAAAGCCATGATCGTTTGTTAGCAAAATTAAACGGTGCGTCTTGGCTATTGCCGCAATCCATAGGTCATTTATCTGTGAACTGCCAGAATTTTTTATTTTGAATTGGTTTCGCAATACAGCTTCATGCGCTATTTCTGCCCATGAATTTAGCGTATCTTCTGTGGGATAGACAACATAGCTTTTGTTAATAATAGCATTAACCTCTTTTTCAATTCTTTTTCTGTTTTGCAGATTTCGTCTTGATACTGACCATCGTTTTAGTTCGGCAATTGTTGCAAAACTTAGTATTAAATGGGAGTTACTTATTTTTTCTAAATACCATTGAGCTTCTATTAATTTTTGAGGGTCTGCAACCAAGTTGTTTTCTGCATCAATAATTAGGCTTATAACATTGGTGTCTATAAGAAAATAGCTTGCCATGCTAGTTGTTCCGATATTCTTTTATAAATGCTGCCAAGGATTTAGCATCTTCTTTTGTCAGTGCTTCTGCAAAATTTTTTAATGCAATTCCGGCAGGTTGCGGGTCTTTAGGTTTTTGTATCCCTGGGATTGAATCAAGGTCTGTTTCCCCCGTAGGTTTGAATGGGATATTTTTGATTATCAATGATTCATTAATAAACAACCTTACCGCGGCGGATGTGTTAGTCCCGAGGGCCGCGAAAAGGGAATCGGCGGCTTTTTTGATTTTGGGGTCTATTCTCACCTGAACCAGAGCCATAGCAGTTCTCCGCTTGTCAAGACAGTGTACTACAGTTTGTGCAAAATGACCGCATAGGTTCCTAGTTTTTTCCTGGCCACTGACCACTGACCACTGATCACTGGCCGCTGATCACTGACCACTCATTTGTTGCGCGGTGATAACAAAAAAGCAAATTAGTTCAAAATCATCCAAGCCATTAACGCTGTTGCTCAAAAAACTCATGACTTCGCCAGACAAAAAACTGTCCATGTCAGATTGACCCTTTACATCAATGATGCCTGCGATGGCATTATCGAGAAGTCTGGAATATTTGCCCATTTTCTTGCCGTCTTCGGTTTCTGCATTAAAGGATTTGCACAGCCCCTTATCCGGCTCATCCTTTCCTTTGCAGAGCAGACGCAACGTGTCGAGTAACTCTTTGGGCGATAGGTGGTCGCGATAGATTTGGCCGTCATCTGTAACATAGACCATGTAGAAGGGATGCAGACGGTTTCGGCTGTTGATGTTAATGCCGGAGGTTTTGTTTTTTAGCACGTACACTACACCTGGGGGGCATTCGCCCGGCATCTGGCTGTCTGCTTTCAACAGTGCATGCAGACCAAATGGGATATTGTCCATGTGGCCGTTTGCCTTGACGTAATCAAGCAGGTCGAGCCTAAATTCATTAAGCCCTAAATCCATGATAGAAATGCCGCTCTGCATTTCTTCAATATCGACAACTTCGTTTTGCAGGCGTTCAAGCTGGGCTTTGCGGTATTCGAGGTCGCCCTTTTCTTCTGGATTGATTAGGTCGTCATCTCCTGTTGATGTTGCTATGACAGCCTTCATTCGCGTTTCTACGCGTGGCTTTAGGTTGATATATTCGTCCAGACTCACGTTTGGCCAAAAGTTTACTAGCTGTATGACGGCGTTTTTACTGCCTATGCGGTCTATTCGGCCAAAGCGTTGGATGATCCTGACGGGGTTCCAGTGTATGTCGTAGTTAATGCAGTAGTCGCAGTCTTGGAGGTTTTGACCTTCGGAAATACAGTCTGTGCCAATGAGTACGTCGATTGTTGCCGGGTCATTTGGCAATAACAGTGCTTTGTCTTTTGATAGGGGCGAGAAGCAGGTCAACACAGTGTTTAGGTCTGATTTTAGTTTGGGTATGGTGGTCTTGCCATCAACAGAGCCAGATACCATTGCTGTGTCTAGCCCAAAATTTTTCTTTACATGTTTGCTGATGTGGTCGTACAGGTACTTCACTGTGTCGGCAAATGCAGAAAAAATGAGGATTTTCTTGTTGCCTGGGTTGATTGGATTCTCGATTTTGTTGGCTATGTGCTTTAAAAGTTCTTGTAGCTTGGTGTCATGCTCTGGCGTTATGTCTTTGACCATCAGCAGTAGCAGTTCCAATATCTCGGCATCTGCTATTAGCTCTTTTTGCCATGAGACATGGTCTAGGTCTCCTATGTCTATTCGCCGCTTTTTGCCATAGGCAAAAGAATCTGTGTTTTGGTCATCCGTGTCGAAGTCGTTTTCACGCAACTCTGTTACGTCAATCTTTTCGATTTTTCCATTTTTGTAGCCTTCGATGTTTGCTATAGTATCTTCAATCACCTTAATGATGCGTTCAATAGTCAATCTAAATGAAAATACAGAGCTTTCTAGCCTCTTTAGTAGGTTAATCCGCATTAGCCGGAGAAGGCCACGCTCACGCCCTATCACCCTTAGGGCATCACCTTTGTTTTTGCTGTCATCTACATACTTGTCCTTCTTGCTTTCGAAGACAAAATTCATTGGCGTATAGACAGAGAGATTCAGCTTGCCCAGTTCTTCATATATGTCTTTGTAGTTGATTGCATTGCCTAAGTCTGTCAGGTTTGGCCGCAGGGTTATTGGCTTTAGTCGCTCAGGAAATTTGCCTATCTTTTCTATATCGTAGTATTTTTCAATGTGCTTGCGTGAACGTGCAATGGTTACGCTGTCCAGCACCTTGAAAAAGTCAAAGTCAAGGCTATTTAGTAGCCCCTGCGTTGAGCGGTCTTCTGGCGCAAACTGACTCCATTCATTGAAGGCCCTTTGGGCATTGCGGAATATTTCATCAATGGGTTTTGATGTGTTTAGCTTTTCATTTATTTGGGCAGGCTCGCCTTCGTATGCAAGGGCAAGCTGGTTTCGCAAATCTGCAAACCTATTGTTGACAGGTGTTGCAGATAACATCAGCACTTTGGTTTTGATACCTGCCCGAATGACCCTATTGAGCAATATATCATAGCGATTGTCCCTGTCCTCGTCTCCATGGGATTCACCACCATTGCGGAAGTTGTGGCTCTCGTCTATGACTACCAAGTCGTAGTTTTCCCAGTTCAACTTTGCCAGGTCAATCCCGCCCGACTTACCGCTCCGACGCAAGAGGTCTGTATGAAACAACACGTCATAGCGCAATCTGTCTGTAGAGATTGGATTGTTTTTGTAGTTCTCACGATATGTTGACCAGTTGTCACTCAACTTCTTAGGGCATAACACCAAAACGTTGCGGTTGCGGTTTTCAAAGTATTTGATGACTGCAAGGGCAGTAAATGTTTTACCCAACCCAACGCTATCAGCTAAAATACACCCGTTGTATTGCTCTAGTTTACTGATTATGGCCAATACTGCATCTTGTTGGAAGTCGTATAGCAGACTCCATACCTTGCTTTCCCTAAATCCTATGGCCTCATTGGGCAGTATGTCTTCAGAAATATCATCCAAAAATTCGCTAAAGATATTGTAGAGCGTGAAGAAATACAAAAAATCTGGGGAGTTTTCCCTGTAGGCGGCTGTAGTGCTTTCGATAACAACATCTGTCACATCTTGCAACTTGCTTTTGTCTCGCCATATTGCATCAAAGGTTTGTACAAATGTATTGCTATGGGGTGCTTCCAACCGAGTTATCAGATTTGCCATACTATTCCCGCGGGTACTGCCTATGTCGGCAGTGGTGAATCCTTTAAGCGGAGAATATGTTATTTGCTCTGATGGTGTAATGATATTCAAAAAGTTATTCATGTCTTCGTTGGATGTGCTAGACATGAAACGCACTTTTTTGCGTATCCAGTCTGCACACTCTCTGGCAATGGCTTTTTGGGACAATTCGTTGCGGAGTTTTATTTCAAACTCTGTACCGTAGAGGCTCCGCTCACGGGCGAGGCGAGGGATGTAAAACTCCCGCTTTTCTTTTGGGGCTTTTTCGGTAACAAAGGACGGCGATGTAAATATAAAGCGCAACTCGTCTATGTCATCGAGCTGAGCTTTCAATTCCTGATATGCGTAAATAGAAAAACAGGTGGCGGCTATATCTATTCTGCTACCTTTTTTTATCGTTGCTACCAAATCGCTCTTTGCTATCCTGTTGATGTTGTCGAATACTTCCATTTTCTTCCCCATAACCTGATTTTGAGAAAGGTATCACATTTATTTTAACATTAACTCAAAAGGTCAATGCGATGGGAATCCCCCCCACTTGCCACTAACCACTGATAACTGATAACTGATAACTGAAAACTGATAACTGAAAACTGATAACTGAAAACTGATAACTGATAACTGAAAACTGATAACTGATAACTGATAACTGAAAACTAATAGCTGATAACTGAAAACTACCAACTACCAGCTACCAACCTGAAACCAACCAACTGAAAACTGAAAACTGAAAACTGGTAATATGTACAGCATGAGAGACACAATAATAACTGTTGTTTTGATGGGGGCGATTTGCGCTGTATGGCTTTGGCAAAAGCCCGCCAGGGAAGTAGCTAAAATGCAGGCAGGGATAGCCCACGCGCTATTTGAACCTGAGGCTGGGGATGTGTATGCAGTAGGCCACTCAGGGAGGACTGAGGGCCTTTCTGGTAGCCAAAACGGTGTCGCAGTCCTGTGGAAAAATGGTGAACAACACCGACTGTCTGACGGGAGATTTGATTCAGCGGCAAATTCTGTTTTCGTATCAAACGATGATGTATACGTGGCGGGCTATGAAAAGAGCATCGAATACAAAATACCTGCAAGCTTCTCTATTTTTTGGAAAAATGCAATTATTTGGAAAAATGGCGTAAAACAAAGCCTTGGCGATGGAAAACATGCTAGTGAAGCCAACTCTGTCTTTATATGGGGCGATGATGTATATGTGGCTGGTTATGAGGAAATTTCCATCGACACCACGTTAAGTCGCCCTGGTCAACCTTATTTCGAACCTATTGCAACTATCTGGAAAAATGGCAACGTCCTCTATCGCCTCACAAATTCTGCCAACGCGCCTTCAAAAGCTATGTCTGTTTTTGTAGACGGCAAAGATATTTATTCGGCAGGCTCTGTGCCACAATATTTTGGCGGTAGTATTGCAACAGTATGGAAAAATGACCAGATTCTTTACAGTCGCACGAGAGTAAATCAAACATCAGGGGTAAATTCGCTATTTGTCTCAGAAAAAAACATATTTGGGCGCAGAAATGTTTATTATGTCGGCAATGGTATGGAAAGTGATAGTGGGCGTAGTGCTGGTTCTGAAGCCATGGTTTGGAAAAATGGCAAACTTTTATATGTGCTCACCGATGGGAAAAAAATTGGGATCGCTGGGTCAGTTTTTGTAGCTGGCGATGATTTATATGTAGCCGGAAAAGATGTAAATTATGCAATGCTTTGGAAAAATGGAGAGCCAATACGCCTTTCTGATGGAGGTGCTAGCGGGTCTGCCAACTCTGTTTTTGTGTCAGGCAAGGATGTATATGTAGGCGGAAATGACAGCAACACTGCCATGGTATGGAAAAATGGAACAGTTTTTCAACGCCTCTCAAGTGGTGTTGTCAATTCAGTGTTTGTTAAATGAATAATCTTTTCAAACTTCTACGATGGGTGCTAATTCCCTTATTTTGTATCGGGGGTGCCATTTGGCTTCAGCACAAACAAAAAACTGTTTGGGGGCTCTCTGAGGTAGAAAGAGCCAGACTAGAAAAGGCAAAGCGCGATGAAAAGGCTAAAAAAGCTAGGACTGCCGAAATAGATGAAGCAAAAAAAGCATTTTTTCCCAAGGGCACAAAAGTATATGTTGCCGGATATGAACAATTAGCCAATTTCAGGAGGTCTGCAGTCGTATGGGAAAACGGCAATGTCCTCTACCGTTTAGGCGATAATGAAACCGATTCGGAGGCCTTCTCAGTGTTTGTGGCCGGCGAGGATGTATACGTCGCAGGTTACGAGGATACCAAGAGACTAAGTGATATAGGGGGAGGGCTTCAGCTAGCAAGGGTTTGGAAAAATGGTGTAGCCCAGCACTTGAGCGAGGCGGGAAAGGGCACTCCGCGGTTTAGATCGGTTTTTGTATCAGACGGCGATGTCTATGTAGCCGGGGCAGAGCTATTACCCATTGATCCAAATAAGGCTCCTTCAGTGATGAACCGTAGGTTTTTTGCTACTGTATGGAAAAATGGCAAAGTTCTTCACCGCCTCAAAGATGGACATACTGCCAGTTCGATTTTTGTGGTGGGCAAGGATGTATATGTAGCAGGACAAAGATATACAGGCAATAATAATAATCATAATAATAGATCAGTTACGGTCTGGAAAAATGGCAAAATCCTCCATGACCTCTCCATTGATAATATGCCAGGTGAAGCAGGTTCCATCTTTGTGTCTAACAACGATGTATATGTGGCTGGATGGGAAATGGATGCTAATCGCAGACAATTTGCCACTGTTTGGAAAAATGGAATGCCTCGATATAGTATTGCCCCCGACAAATCTAGTGCTCTTGCAACTTCTGTTTTTGTGCAGGGCAACGATATATATGCGACTGGATGGGAAATTGTTAAAGTTGATTATTTTTCAGACCCAAAATGGACAGGAATATCCCGCGAAAATGCCACTGTCTGGAAAAATGGTGATGTTTTGCCACTCAGCGGCGGCAGACCACTACCCTCAGACAACAGAGGCAATCCCCTACCCCGTACTGGAGAGGATATAGTTAGTGGACAGGCTATGTCTATATATGTTACAGGAGATAACTTTTGGGTAGTGGGTAATCTTAATCACGCAAACAAAAAAGTTGCTACCGTTTGGAAAAATGACGGACACATATATCTAAGCGATACAAAATTTGAATCATCAGCCTCTTCGGTTTTTGTAGTACAAAATATAGATATTAATATCGTTGGAGGACGATAAAAACATGTTGACAGACAACATAATATCGAAGTTGAAACTCGGCCATAAAATCCTGAATACAGCCTTGTTCAGTATATTTTGCTTTCTCATCATCCCTGTTGGTATTTCCTATTTCTCCGAAAAAAAGCAGGTGCGTAAGGCCGCAAATAAAGCTACAGAGGCTCAAAAACGCATTGAAGCCACAGCGATGGCCGAAAGAATTGAGCAGGAATCAAAGGAAAAGGCGAAACAGAGAAAATTAAATTGGGACAACTGGAACGAGGAGGCATCTCAAAAACCACAGGGTGGACGCGGAACCTATATGGCTATAAATTTTTTAGGAACACATAAAACCTATACTAACCATACCAAATACACGGCGACGGTGTTGAAAAATGATGAGACATTGGCACTTAGGGAAATAATAAACAATTCGGAGGCAAATGCAGTTTTTGCAAACGCCAAAGATGTATATGTGGCAGGCTATGAAGAGACAGACATCGACCGTCCATCGCATAGAATAAAAAAAGCCACTGTATGGAAAAATGGTGTGCCCTTTTCGCTTACCGACGGGAATACAAATGCCCGTGCTGAATCAGTTTTTGTGCACGGCAAAGATATTTATGTGGCCGGAGGCGAATTTAATCAATCTGGATTTACGGTAGCTACGCTGTGGAAAAATGGGGAACCCACTACCCTTACCGATGAGAATGGCCGTGGTAGTAGAGCTGTATCAGTTTATGTGTCAGGTAGCGATGTATATGTCGCTGGCTATTGCACTGGAACTGTCGCTAAACATGGAAAAGACCCAGAAATCCATACCATTCCAACAGTATGGAAAAATGGCGAGGTATTCTACAGCCATCCTGGAGATCCATCGGAATCTTATCCCATCTATGTAGTAAATGGTGATGTATATGTAGCCGGGCGCGAACATGCTGGAGCAATACATTCAGCCATAATTCTGTATAAAAACGGTGAGCCAATACAACGATACACAAACGGTTATAACCAAGCCAAAGCCAAGTCAATATTTATTTCTGGCACAGACGTCTACATTGCAGGCTCAGAGGCTTACAGCGGAAATATGCGGATACCCACACTTTGGAAAAATGGTCAAGTACTCTACCGCCTCCCTTTTGGCACTAACAACGCTGAGGCTACATCTTTGTTTGTGTCTGATGGCAATACCTATATGACCGGCGAGGGCTATGATCGCAAAACCGGTAGCATTTACATAGTATGGAAAAATGGAGTGGCCATCTGGGGCCCACACCGAGCAGAAGCACGATCGGTATTTGCGATGAGCCAGACACGCGTCCACTGATCACTTGCCAGTGGCCTTGCTTAACGAAAGAAAACGATGTTTTCTGGGTTTTTGTCTGCAAATGTGCTAAAGCCGCGATCAGAAGTTAGTATTTTTCCATTGACGGTATGGGTTGCATTAGTCGCTAACACAAAAGTGTCTGTAAAGTGGGTTTTATATGTTTGTTTTAGTTCTGCGAAGGTTTGAAAAAATGGCGTGTCTGTTGTGTTGAAGAAATTGATTGGAGAGTTAAACTGTATTGCATTAAGTGCGGCATCAGCCTGAATTCGCCCTCTTCTGTTATGTATCACGGAATATACTTCCATCAGGTTTACCGTGTGCATTACAAGTTTTATATTATATGGCCTTGAGTTGCGTCTCTATATATTTCGGCTACCATATCGCTACCTGGTTCTCGAGCAATCATTGCCAATACTGCGTTTGCATCGAGAGTAATAAACCGCATTCTAGCCTCTTATGTCTGATCGTCTGTTGTTTATTTGTTCGTCAGACATGCCTTTTTCCTCGCTGAGCATTCCAAACCAGGGGCAATTGTACTCAATTTGGGAGGTGGTTACTGGGACTATTGTTATGCTTTGGGGAGTTTGAAAGACGTTGACCGATTTGGTGTTGAGATTTTCTTTTATGAATTTTGGAAGTTCCTCAGTTGACAATGTAATGGCTGTCATTGTTTGGCTCCTCAGTGTGGTAGTAGCGGTAAACATAAATTGAGTGTAGCACAGTGTTGTCAAAGTCAACGCTCTCTTCCCTGCATGGCCGCAGTGTAGCCCTGATTGGTGCCTTGGCGGCCCAAGTGAACTGAAACCGCTCTTCTTTGTCGCTGACAATACAGCAATTTAACTTATGATAATTCAGCGTAAATTCCAGCATGTTTGTAGCCAGCTTTGGCCACAAAAGAAGGAGCGGCAACGCCACCGCAAGGCGTAAACTGAAAACTGACCACTGAAAACCACATTACCCCATTGCCAAATTGACAAACCTGCTATACTTAAAATGGGGTGGTGTTGTTATGAGCAAATCAAAAACATACGACAAGGCATACGGGGATTATATTCCCATGGCACCTGAAAAAAAGATTGATGGACACTCCAAGAATGTGTTTGTAACTTATTCCCTAGGGGCAAGCTCTGGAAGGGATGCTTGGGTATATAACTATTCCCAGCAGTCCATCTTTGGCCGAATCAAGTCGATGATAGATTTCTATAATGCCCAGATCGGCAGAGAAGAGCCCAGTCGCGCCCCCGATAAAATTTCATGGTCGCCCACACTCCAGCGTGACTGGGCGAGAAACACAGAAATACATTTTGAAAAAGATAGAATATCCCTGGCTCTTTACCGCCCCTATCAAAAGCAGTATATGTACCACGGTGAGAGATTGATCGAAAAGCCCGGCCAACTAGGGCGATTTTTCCCCACTTCCTCTACCGATAACTTGGTAATAGCAGTAAACGCACTAAGTGCTAAGGGGCCTTCCTGCCTAATAACCAACCTCATCGTTGATTCGCACTGCGTGGGCAATTCGCTATGTTTTCCCCACCACTACTATGACGTCAACGGAACCCCCCATGACGGCATTAGTGACTTCATACTAGACTTCGTCCGGAAAAAGTATGGCAAGGATTACATAACCAAAGAAGACATTTTCTTTTATGTCTACGGCATGTTGCACTATCCCAAATATCGACAATTAATTGCAGATGATATAGAAAAATCTATACCACCAATGTTGTTTGTGCATGATTTCAACAAATTTAGATATTTTTCTCATGGCGGACACCAGTTGGCCGAGCTACATATCCACTATGAGGAGCAAACAGATTATCTCAAAATTGTGTTTAGGCGTGTTCCTAAAGGTGCTATGGATGTCATGGAGCGCGATGGGGCGGCACATGACCTGCCAGTGGGCGACAATGTTAGTTTTGACATGCTGGCAGATGAGAGACTAGCGCACCGCACAGCCCACTATGTAGTCACCGTCCTCGACTATCGCGACAACTTCCCAGAGTCAGACCTGCCCAATATGTATCGCGTCGAAAAGATAAAATTCCTCAAGAAGGGTCGCAGGGATACGATTATATTTAATAAGTATTTCACCATAATGAATGTACCCGAGATCGCATATAGCTACGTCATTAATGGGAAATCGGCCATTGAGTGGATGATGGAGCAATACCAAATCAAAACAGACAAAGAATCAGGCATCATAGATGACCCCAACGCATTTGCTATCGAGCGCACCAGGCCAGACTACATCCTCAATCTAATGCTTTCCGTTATCGCCGCATCAGTTATGACCACCGAAATAATCGGGGGATTCCCGGAGATATAGTTAGTAGTAGCTAGTCACTAACCACTAAAATTGATATAATCCCACCTAGGGGGTATTACCATGAAAAAACTACTTGTACTCTGTTGTATGCTCGGCATTGTATGTTCCGGACTCCACGCCCAGACTACCAAATGGCCTGAAGACAACCCAAACCTAAAGGTTTATACCCTTACGGGCTTTCGTCACGGAAAAAGTTTTTTTCCAAAGGTGCAATATCCGCAAGTGGAATATGTTCCTTCGGCCACCCTTACCTTCGATAAATACCATACCTATAGCGTATGTAACCACTGGATGAAAAAATGGGCGGAGCAATATCCCAATCTGGTAGATGTCTACGAAGTAGGCCAGAGCTACGAGGGTCGCCCCATTTACCAAGTCACCATCACTAATAAAACTAAGGGAAAGGCCACCGATAAGCCCGCCGCCTACTTTGAGGGCGGAAGGCATAGTGGCGAAGTAAGCGCGGTAGAGTCGGTTATGTGGCTAATGCACCACCTGATTACAAAGAATGGTAACGATTCAGAAATAACTGAAATCCTTGATAAGAATGCCATATATCTTAGGCCAGTAAATAATCCTGACGGCCACAATCTCTATTTGTATACCGCCCAGAGCAATAGGAGCACGGTTCGCCCATATGACGACGACGGCGATGGACTGCTGGACGAAAACTCGCCAGAGGATTTAGACAGGGATGGCTATATTTTGCAAATGCGCTACAAAGACCCAATCAACGGTAGCTACAACCTAGACCCACGCGACCCATCAGGACGGCTAATGGTGCGCGTAGAGCCTGGGAAGGGTGTCTATAGTGTTGTTCCCGAAGGCATCGACACCGATGGAGACGGGCGTTTCAACGAAGATGGGATTGGTGGGCTAGACCTGCACCGCAACTATCCGGCCAACTGGAGGCCAATGACAGAAAATACAGGACGGGGTTGGACGCAGAGTGGCGCAGGCGAATATCCGCTGAGTGAGCCAGAAACCAGATCGGTAGTGCTGTTCCTACTAAAAAATCCCAACATCTATGTGGTCAATTCGATGGATACCACCGTGCCGATGCACCTGCGCGCCCCCAGTACCGCGCCTACTTCTGCCATGTTTCCTGAAGATGCAAACTGGTATAAGATTTTTGACAATCTGGGAAAGAGCATCACAGGATATGACCGCGCTGGCGATGTATATCAGGACTATGCAGGCGGTAGCCCCCTCTTTGGTCATGGCCCCGACTTTGGCTATTGGTACTATGGGGCAATTTGGTACGGAGACGAGATATGGAACTCAGGCAGAGCAACAAAGGATTACAACAATGACGGCGTGATCGACGACCTGGATAGATTGATTATGAACGATGAAGAATACGGCGGAACCCTCTTCACCAACTGGAAACCCTTTAACCACCCCACTCTTGGAGAGGTGGAAATTGGTGGATGGAATCCTAAATTTTTCTCACAAAACCCTCCAGCCGATCAAATCGAAAGATGGGCAAAAAATCAGGCCCTATTCAACTTGGCGATGGTTAAATACCTGCCTGAATTGCAATGGGGAGACATCGAAGTTAAAAAGCTAAAACCTGCCAAAAACCAAACCTATACCGACTATCAGATAAAGATTGCTTACCGCAACGTGGGCAAGCTCCCCACTGCCCTGCGTCAGGCCGACTTAGTAAAAATTGTGCGCCCCGACCAGATAAGATTTTCGTTGCCCCAATCAGCGGTAGAGGGCCCTAATCCTCAGGCAGAAATATTGCCCGACCCCAACGCTACAGCACAGCCGGGGCGACAGCAACGGGGACGGGGAACGCCAGCCGCCCGAAACATTACTACCAGAAATGCCGGCTATGCACAGGGAGAAAGTACCAATAGTGTAACCATCACCGTCAGGGTGCACGGCGACCACGAAATCCAAGGCTCTGCAACTGTTTCCAGCACCCGCGGAGGTATATTGCCACAGAAAACTTTTGTGATTAAATAAGCCCTTTTCAAAACCCTGGCGAGTATTGAAAGGCTCATCTGAACACTGATAACTGAAAACTGAAAACTAGTTTCAAACACTCATCCCATGTTTTTTCATTACAACTAGCCTTTGGGCATCAAATTCGGCCTGGGTTATTAACTGCGAGTCTAATAATTCCTTTAGGTCTGTAAGTTCTTCCTTGATCCCTTTTACTGGAGCAACGGGCACATCGGCAGAAGCTGGTTGCGCTTGCCCTCCCATATTAGCTGTAGCCTGCCCCATCTGGTTGCCCATCATACTACCCATGCCTAACCCCAAGCCAGCCCCCATGCCCAAGCCAGCAACTCCGCCGGGATTTTCGGCGGCTTTTGGAATCGAATCGGCCACCTGCAGTTGTGTAAAGGAACCCATGACAGGAGCCATAATACCCACGCTAGTGCGCTTGTCCATCATAGCCTCGACTTCTGCTGGGAGGCTAATATTTTCTATAAACAGCTTGGCACATTCCAGACCCATCGTCTGAAACTCTGGGTTCATGTGCTGGCGCAACAAGTCGCTTAGGTCGTTGTAGTTTGCCGCTAGGTCTAGAGCAGGGATTTTGGCCTCACCAAGGGCATCAGCAAATTTGGTGGTGATGCTCTTCCTCAATTGATCCTGAATGTCGGTGACTGTATAAAGTCCATTTGTGCCGACAACCGTCTTCAAAAAGTTTTTTGCATCTATGATACGTATAGAGTAAATACCAAAAGCTCGGATTCGCAACATCCCAAAGTCGGCATCGCGTGTCATTATTGGGTTTGGAGTCCCCCAGCCAAGGTCATTAAATAACTTGGTGTTGAGAAAATATACGTCTGACTTGAATGGGCTTTCAAAGCCATACTTCCAGCCTTTTAGTGTGGCGAGCACGGGTAAATTTTTTGTTTCCAGAGTATGGGTGCCGGGCTTAAAGCAATCTGCAAATTGGCCTTCATTTACAAACACGGCTTCCTGACTTTCCCTCACTATCAGCTTGCCTTTGTTTTGGATTTCCTGCCCCCGCATTGGAAAACGCCAGGCCATCGTGTCGTTGGAATCATCCAACCATTCGATAATGTCAAGAAATTGGGCTTTGCCCCATGCAAGCAGTGCCATGTCAGACCTCGAAAAAACTAATAGAATATTGTAACATGTTTGACTAGGGCTACAAGTATAGCGGTTGAACTTGTTGTAGTTCAGTCCAAACGCCAGCAAGTTTATACCAGTTCACAGTTTTCAGTTTTCAGATGGAAAGCCTGACCCGGCACATCTTTACAGCAGGTATTACTTGCAGAGGAAAGGTGAAATGGTATTATAACCAGAATTAGCCACTGAAAAGCCACTAGCCACTTACCACACCCTCCTCTAGTAACTACCCTGCTCGTTTCCTAATTAATACCCTTGCGAACTTTTTTTGACCTTCGATATAGGGATAGTACTCTCCCGCTTCGATCAGTTCATAACCTAGTTCAAGCACTCCATTAAGGATGGGACGGGCCGACACACCAAACGGATTTTTATAGTCGCTTGGTATAAAACCTTGATCGACCAGTAGCATTCCAGAATCGTCATACTTGATGTATTTGTCAGGTATTTGCTTTAGAGGGACTATCTTCAGCAGTCCGCACCTGTCCCTATTCTCGATCTTTAAGTTTGTATACCAAGAGCCAGCGGCTCTGACTAACTCCCGCTTGGGGTTGATGTAGTTGTCTACCCTGTTATATCCAGGCCAAACCTTGCCATTTTTGAAAAAGCCTATGTAAGATTTTGTGACGATATTACTGATATTTGAAATAATCAAAAATTTTTTGCCACTGCCTATCAGTAGTTTCCAATAGTCAACAGCTCTGGAAAAAGACGGGTTGGTACAAACAATGTCGGCCTCATTTTCCAGTATCTCCACTGATAGAGGATGGTCAAAGCTACCGTTGTAGTCCTTGAGTCTCTCGTACTTGCCTATTGCCTTAAATCCTGTTTTTGTATAGATGTAGCCTGCCGCCCCTTGCCCAAACAAGTCAATTTGTCCGCTGTAATGAGTGCAGATTAACTTTTTTAGCTTCAATGCCTGAAAGTTTTTTATGAAGTAAAGGGCAAAGGCTGATGTGGTGTTTTCATCTTTGCCCACTGCATCGTCACAGTTACAAAACACGGTTTTGTTTTCCCAAACTCTCTTGTCATACATCGACAACTCTTTTTCTACATCCTCATACCTTGTATAAAACTCATCGTATTCTACTCGCTGTGCGCGATTCATCACGCTTTGAAACGTCATTCCTCTTTCGCGTAATGCCGGAGTGGTCTTTGGCTCTTTGACTATTGATTTTGCACGGGGAGTTTCATCCGTTATCTCTGGATGACCTTGGTATGGAAGTAACATAGCAACCGTTCCATCGTCACATCCCATAAACCACATAGCCCCCTTTCCGAAACTATTATCCCTTCTGCTTTCTGATCAGTACCCTGGCAAACTTTTCTTCGCCGTCGATGTAAGGGGTATAGCGATTTTCTTGCACTATCTCGAACCCTTTTTCGAGTACGCCATTTAAGATTGCCCTAGCAGATACGGCGAATGGCTTACTGTAGTTGCTTGGTATGTAGCCCTGATCGACCAGTAACGTTCCTGAATCGTCATACTTGATGTATTTGTCAGGTATTTGCTTCAGAGGGACTATCTTCAGCAGTCTGTGCCTGTCCCTGTTCTTGATCTTTAGGTTTGTATACCAAGAGCCAGCGGCTCTGACTAACTCCCGCTTAGAGTTGATGTAGTTGTCTACCCTGTTATATCCAGGCCATACTTTCTTTTTCTTGAAATAATGGATATAGCTGGTGTTTATTGCATTGGTTATGTTGGAGATAATCAAGAATTTCTTGCCACTGTCTATTATCAACTTCCAATAGTCAATAGCTCTGGAAAAAGGCGGATTGGTGCAAACAATGTCGGCCTCATTTTCCAATATCTCGATAGATAGAGGATGGTCAAAACTACCGTTGTAGTCTTTGGGTCTCTCGTACTTGCCTATCGCCTTAAATCCTGTTTTTGTAAAGATATAGCCCGCCGCCCCTTGCCCAAATAAGTCAACTTGCCCGCTGTAATGAGTGCAGATCAGTTTCTTTAATTTTAGGGTTTTGAAGTGTTTTATAAAATACATGGCGAATGCAGACGTACTGTTTTCATCTTTGCCCACTGCATCGTCACAGTTGCAAAACACGGTTTTGTTTTCCCATACTCTCTTGTCATACATCGACAACTCTTTTTCTACATCCTCATACCTTGTATAAAACTCATCGTTGTCAATCCTTTTTGCCCTGTCCATAACTTTTTTGAATGTCATCCCTCTTTCGCGTAATGCCGGAGTAGTCTTTGGCTCTTTGACTATTGATTTTGCAAGGGGGGTTTCATCCGTTATCTCTGGATGACCTTGGTAAGGAAGTAACATAGCAACAGTTCCATCGTCACATCCCATAAACCACATAGCCCCCTTTCCGAAACTATTATCCCTTTTGCTTTCTGACTAAAACCCTGGAAAACTTCTCTTGACCATCAATGTACGGTGTATAACGAGTGGTGTCAACTATCTCATAACCTTTTTCGAGCACACCGTTGAGTATTGAACGTGGCGAAACAGCAAACGGTTTATTATAATTGCTTGGTATATAGCCCCGGTCTACAATGAGCGTACCAGCATCATCAACATTCTTGTATTGATCGGGTATCTGCTTCAGGGGAACAATTTTCAATAGTCTGTATTTGGGTCTGTTCACGATCTTAAGATTTGTATACCAAAAAGCAGGTGCCCTTACTGGTTCCCTCTTGGGGTTAAGAAAAACATCAACTTCATTAAAACCCGCCCACACTTTTTTATCTTTGAAATAATGTATGAATGCAGTGTTCCTTGTGTTTGTAATATTTGAAATTATCAAAAACTTTTTGCCACTGCCTATCAATAGTTTCCAATAGTCAATAGCTCTGGAAAAAGGTGGATTGGTGCAAACAATGTCGGCCTCATTTTTTAATATCTCGATAGATAGAGGGTGGTCAAAGCTACCGTTGTAGTCTTTGGGTCTCTCGTACTTGCCTATCGCCTTAAATCCTGTTTTTGTAAAGATATAGCCCGCCGCCCCTTGCCCAAATAAGTCAACTTGCCCGCTGTAATGAGTGCAGATCAGTTTCTTTAATTTTAGGGTTTTGAAGTGTTTTATAAAATACATGGCGAATGCAGACGTACTGTTTTCATCTTTGCCCACTGCATCGTCACAGTTGCAAAACACGGTTTTGTTTTCCCATACTCTCTTGTCATACATCGACAACTCTTTTTCTACATCCTCATACCTTGTATAAAACTCATCGTTGTCAATCCTTTTCGCCCTGTCCATAACTTTTTTGAATGTTATTCCTCTTTCGCGTAATGCCGGAGTGGTCTTTGGCTCTTTGGCTATTGGTTTTGCAAGGGGGGTTTCATCCGTTATCTCCGGATGACCTTGGTAAGGAAGTAACATAGCAACTGTTCCATCGTCACATCCCATAAACCACATAGCTCCTTTTCCGAAGTTGTTATCAGCCTTTTTGCTTCCGTATTAATACCCTTGCGAACTTTTTTTGACCTTCGATATAGGGATAGTACTCTCCTGCTTCGACCAGTTCATAACCTAGTTCAAGTACTCCATTAAGGATGGGACGAGCCGACACACCAAACGGTTTTTTATAGTTGCTTGGTATGTAGCCCTGATCGACCAGTAGCGTTCCTGAATCGTCATACTTAATGTATTTATCGGGTATTTGCTTTAGAGGGACTATCTTCAGCAGTCTGTGCCTGTCCCTGCTCTTGATCTTTAGATTTGTGTACCAGTGACCCCCTGCTTCGACAAGCTGGCGTTTTGAGTTGCTGTAGCTGTCTACCCTGTTGTGTCCAGGCCAAGCCTTGCCATTTTTGAAAAAGCCTATGTACGATTTTGTGACGATATTACTGATATTTGAAATAATCAAAAACTTTTTGCCACTGTTTACAACCAGATTCCAGTAGTCTACACCTCTGGAAAAAGGCGGGTTGGTGCAAACAATGTCGGCCTCATTTTCCAATATCTCGATAGATAGAGGATGGTCAAAGCTACCGTTGTAGTCTTTGGGCCGCTCGTACTTGCCTATTGCCTTAAATCCTGTTTTTGTAAAAATATAGCCCGCCGCCCCTTGGCCAAACAAGTCAACTTGTCCGCTGTAATGAGTGCAGATCAGTTTCTTTAATTTTAGGGTTTTGAAGTGTTTTATAAAATACATGGCGAATGCAGACGTACTGTTTTCATCTTTGCCCACTGCATCGTCACAGTTGCAAAATACGGTTTTGTTTTCCCAAACCCTCTTGTCATACATCGACAACTCTTTTTCTACATCCTCATACCTTGTATAAAACTCATCGTTGTCTACTCGCTGTGCGCGATTCATCACGCTTTGAAATGTCATCCCTCTTTCGCCTAGGGTTGGGGTGGTTTTTTTTACAATTTTTATTACTTTCTGCGGTGCTTCTTTCTTGAGCGAAACTCGGCATTTGAAGGAGGTGTGGGTTTCGATAAAATCAACATATTGCCCAAACAGCTTTGTATTATAAAAATACATCTCTCGCTTGCTTTCTTCTCTGAGATGACCAAATGTTTCGGCTAGGTCTTTTTCTATTGCTTTCATGTTTTTTGTTTCGCAGGTGTAAAGATAAGCGCATTGGTTGTTTTTTGATTTGCCTGTTGTGGAGTTATATTCTGCTAGTCGCCTTTCCAGGTCATTGGTGATTCCTATCTTGCAACTGGCTGTTTCTTGTGTGGCCTGCATGATGTATAGATATTGTTTTCCTATGCTCTTTGTCTTTGCCATTGGCTCTCCTTGGGCTAGCTCTGAATGATGGTCGTAGGGGAGCAGGGCTTGACTTATGCCACTGCTGGCCAAGGCCACTCCGCCATGACTGCTTTCGGCCTTCATAAAATTACCATTGTGGACACAGCCATGATTTGTTCTAGGTTTGATCTCATACTTAATACTATAGCTTTTTTGCTAGTGTGGCAATATTGGAGTAGCCAGTGGCTAGTGCAATGTAACATGGAAATGTTGCGTTGCGCTAGTAACTAGAAACTACCACACTAACCTTGGAGCAACAAAAAATAATACTGCTATACTGGGATGAGCCACTATTCGCGGAGGCAAGTTTGGCTACTGCCGTTGTATGTGCATATTCACTGGTTGGGCGAAAGGCTCTTGAGGCACTACTTGATTGTGGGATAAAAGTAGTAGCTCTCTATACTTACAAACAACCTGAAGAAGACAGATGGTTTGAGTCCCCCGCCGACTTCGCTATAGGGCATGGTATTCCAATATTTTTTGAGCCAAACATCAACGCTCCGCACGTTTTAGACCACATTAAAAAACTTGAACCTGACTTTTTGTTCAGTTTCTATTTCCGTGAGATGATTCGCCCCGAATTATTGTCAGTCCCAAAAATTGGGGCCTTTAACCTGCATGGCTCGATGTTGCCCAAGTATAGGGGGCGCGCACCAATCAACTGGGTGCTTGTGCGTGGGGAGACAAACACCGGCATTAGTCTTCATTCTATGACCGCCAAACCAGACGATGGCGATATTTTTGGGCAAACCGAAATACCAATAGCTTGGGATGATACTGCCCTGAGTTTGACAAAAAAAACTGCCGAGGCAGGATATGAGTTATTGAGGGAAAAGGTGCCTCTCCTCTCAAAATCAGAATTAATCGGCATTCCCCAAAAATCTCTGGGGCTTTCTTCTTATTTTGGGGGACGAAAACCTGGGGATAGTCGCTTGACCAGCCAAATGACGGCACATCATGCCTTTAATCAGATTCGGGCGGTGGCCGACCCTTGGCCAAACGCCTTTATTGAAAGTAGCCTCGGCATGATCAAAATTGCTTGGGCGCTCCCCTGCAGTGGCGAATGCGTGGCCGGTCATTTCAAACGCTCTGATGATGGGGTTATTTTTGGCTTTTCTGACGCTCCCTTGAGGCTAATATCACTCAAAAAAGGCACAGAAAAAAGCGATGCCCCTGATGTTTTTGCAGAATGGCTCAGAGCTATAGGAGTAAAGGAGTGCTAGATGTGCTATTTTTGGGTAAGCAATGGTGGTAGAATAGCGAAATTGTAGCATTATTTTTTGGGACAACATGTTAGCAGTTGCAATTAGTTCGCTACTTTTTTTTGCTGGAGACATTCCGGCTCGCCCCAATTTACCGCCACAAGTGCCACACCAAGAGGCAAAAGAGGATCCTTTCTGGGTTCCAGAAGAAATGCTGGCCTTTGCCCGAAAAAATACTTTGATCGCTGGCACCAACGAGCGTCACATATCAGAAGCCCTGCTCAGGGCTCTTATGCTACCTGCCGATCTTGGGGGCATGGGAATTACTTATTCTAACGACAGAACGCGCACAATAAGTGATGTATGGCTTGACAGAAAGGCAAACTGTATATCCCTTACTATGGCCTACATCATGTTGGCAAAGCAGTTGAGGATTCATGCTGTTTGTGCAGAATCCCTGGGAGTGATGAATTGGTCGAGGGTAGGCAATCTTATTCTCCGCCATAAACATGTTGTAGCTCTCGTGCAAAGAGACTCCCAGGGCGACTTGGTGGCCGACTTCCTTCCAAGCACGCGGGTTAGGTTTGGTAATTATTTTCTTGAACCGATGTCAGAAACCCGCGCTAAATCGCTATTTTATTCAAATTGCGCTGTAGAATCATTTCTTCTAGGCGATGTTACAGGTGCTAGGGAAATGGTACAAACAGCCATAGATACCGATCCAACATCATCACAGGCATGGAATATTTTAGGCGTATTAGAAAAATCAGAAAATAATATTCCAGAGGCATTAATGGCGTATCGAATAGCCATCCACAACAATCCAAAAGACGTTGCCGCCCTCAGCAACCTGGCTGTTATTTACAAAGATGAGGGAAGATACTTTGAACTGGCTAGGATTAGAACTCTTGAAAAGCGTTTACGGAATAGTGATCCATACTACTATGCTTTCCTTGCTTCTGAGGCAATAGAAGTTGGTGATCTAAAGAAGGCACAAAAATATTTATTAAATGCTATCAAAATACATCCCATCGACCCAGACTTTTACATGACCCTTTGTGTGGTGTATGAGGTTCAGCAAAAATTTTCTGATGCTATAAAAGCACTTGAAAAAGCACGTAAACACGCCTTGGAAGAGAGAATTGAAGTGATTGACGACTTAATAAAAAAAATGACAGAGTTAAAGGACACAGGAAAATAGCGGAGGTTGCAAAATGGATACAAGAAATTTTCACGGCAGAGATATTTCACTCTTGGGATTTGGTCTCATGCGTCTTCCGACAAAGAGCGGCCCCACAGACATTGACAAAGTAGCGGCAAAAAAAATGGTAGCCAATGCCATCTCTGCAGGCATCAATTACTTTGACACCGCCTATATGTATCATGGGGGAGAGTCTGAAAGGTTTGTGGGCGAGGCTCTGTCGGGATACGCCCGTGAGTCTTTTTGCCTTGCCAGCAAGATGCCATTGGTAAATGTTCAATCAGCCTCAGACGTGGAAACACTTTTTAACGAGCAACTTGCAAGATGTAAGACTGATTATTTTGATTATTACCTGCTACATAGCGTTCAACAATCGTATCTCAAAACACTTGCAGAATCCAGGGTATATGAGCAACTCCTCAAGAAAAAAGAGACAGGACAGATAAAGCACTTAGGGTTTTCATTCCATGACACGCCAGAGTTACTGCAAAAAATTGTAGATGAACACGATTATGACTTTGGCCAAATTCAGGTCAACTACTTCGATTGGGAACTACAACGGGCTGGTGAACTACATGAGATTCTCCACTCCAAAAAAATCCCCATCCATGTAATGGAGCCTGTAAGGGGCGGCGCGCTGGCCAAGCTGAGCACAGAGGCCATTGATATTTTCAAAGTGGCAAACCCCTTAACATCGCCTGCATCTTGGGCAATGCGATATGTTGCCTCCCTCCCTGGAGTTCAGGTTGTCCTTAGTGGCATGTCAACAATGGAGCAACTCATAGACAACATCAAAACTTACAGCCCATTTATACCCCTTACAGAATCAGAAAAAGGAGTGATCGAAGCCGCAACATCTGCCTTTCGCAAGGCCTCAACTATCCCATGTACAAACTGTCGCTACTGCATGGATTGTCCGTCAGGAGTAGAAATTCCAAAAAACATGGATGTCTACAACAACTATGAACGATACCTGGCAGAAAAAAATTCAATGGCAGACTTTTTATTCAAAATGGAGTATCGACTCTTAAAACCAGAAGGTCAGGCAGTGCTATGCAACTCTTGTGGACAGTGCCTAGATCGTTGCCCACAAAAAATAGATATACCATCTTGGATGGAAAAAATCTCCCACTGGCAGTCAGATGCTGGAAGTGCTTGATGGGAAATTCCCCCTTTTTGGAAGCAGTTTACAGCACACGACCTCCAGATTCAACATCAGTATAAATCCCACAAATTCCGCCATTTCAGCTATGATTGAGTTTGGAAGTAGGTAGAATAAAGCATGGCTAACCCAAACAAACCAAATTGGGCCTCAATAGGCGAATGGGCGATAAGTTTCGCCAAAGACTGGGAAAACGCCAAAAGTGAAAAATCAGAAGGACACAACTTTATTCAGGCCTTTCTCCGTGTCTTTGGCCATACCAGCAACGTAGGCGAATTTGAAAAGCCAGTAACGACACCTGACGGACGCACAAACTACATAGACTTTTACTGGAAAGACAAAATAGCA
>WRHW01000034.1 GCA_009783055.1 Holophagaceae bacterium | reverse complement strand
CGCACAAGGCAGTCGCTCGACTCTCCACAAAAACACTAGGCGCATCCACAAGATACGGGTTGATATTTATCGCCGATGTTTTTGCAGAAACATCATCATAAATAACTTTCTCTATGCCTGCCACAGTGCTAAATCCAATAATCACACAATGCACAGCCGCCTTGCCTTTGGCTTCATTACTCCATTTGAATGTCCTATATGCAAAATCAATATGTATTCCAAACATATCAAAGAGGGGCTTCCAAACAGCGGCTACCTGTTCACCTTGGGTAATGGAGTTCGTGGACACAAAGGCAACTCGGATTTTTGTCCCTTGGATGTATTTGGATGCTCTGTAATACCAAGCGGCTACATAGTCTATCTTTCCAATGTTCTTGATTGGTTTGCCTTTTTCGTCAAGGCAGGTCAGGAGAATATCCTCTTTCTGCTCAGTATTTTGGTTTGAATAGCCTACAAACGGCGGATTGCCAAGTATATAACTCAGTTCATTCTTAGGGACTATCTCCTCCCAATCAATTCGATGGGCGTTATCGCAGACTATATCTGCCCCTTTGGTCAGGGGTATGCGAACAAAGTATTGGCCTAGCTCATCTGAGGCTTCCTTATTGCATAGATGATCCATTAACCACATACCGGTCTTTGCTATCTGGCATGGCCAGGAGAGTATCTCTATTCCATAGAATTGCTCTACGTTCACTTTGAAGTGGGTTTCTATGTTCAGTAATTGCTGGTTTATGCCTTTGAGTCTGAATTCTTCTCTTACTACTTCTAACTCTAACTTTCGTAGCTCTTTATAGGCAATCATCAGAAAGTTGCCACAGCCACATGCAGGGTCGAGGAATTTAAGGCTTGCGAGCTTGTTGTGGAACTCTGCAAGTGTTCTCTGGTTGGCCTTTTTCTTTACTTTCTCAAATTCGTCTCTTAGCTCATTCATAAATAAGGGGTCTATGAGCTTTTTGATGTTTTCTTCACTTGTGTAGTGTGCTCCTATCTCTCGCCTGTGGTCTGTGTCCATTACACCTTGGAAAATAGAGCCAAATATGGCAGGGCTTATTTGTCCCCAGTCAAAGTCCAGGCAATCTAGGAGTGTATGGCGCATCTTTTTGTCGAATGTGGCGTGTCTTATTTGTTTTTCAAAGAGGCTACCGTTGATGTGTCTGAAATGGGAGGGGTCTATATGGTCTGAGAGATAGGGGTTTCTCATGCGTTTGTCTACTGGTTCGTTTAGGTCCTGAAATAACTGTGACAACCTTGCGTCTAGGTCATTTCCGTTTTCGCTTGAGGCTTCGATGTAATACTGAAAGCTGTCTTGGTGGAATATATCTGTGTCGTTGGCAAATAGGCAGAAAAGGAGCCGTGCTAGATAGATTTCCAAGTCCTGGCCTGTGTAGCTGTGTTTCTTTAATTCGTCATGTAATTTTGCCATTTTCTCGGCGGCTAGCTTGTTTACGCTTTCTTTGTCCCGCGGTATGGCAGATGCTCCGTGACCGGCTATTATTCCAAAGCAGTGTTTGTGCTTTCTTAGCTTGCCTAGTTTGAAGTCTATTCTCCAATTCTCAGCTTGGTTCCAAATTCGGAAGTTTTCAAAGTCACAGGCCATCCAAAGTATGGGCTTTTGGCCTTCTGCTAGGTTTGATGTGTAGCGAACTATCTGACTGGTGGCTTGGTTGAAGCCGGGGTCGGTTCCTCTGGATTTCATTTCTATGATTATTTTTCCAAACCATATGAAGTCTGAAAAGCCGTCTTTATCCAAATGTTTTTCCATTACTCCCGGCGATGCCAGCCAATCAATCCCGAAGACTTGTAAAAATTCACTGACAAATTCGTGACCTTCTGATTTTTCGTTACCGGTCCCATAAGTCTGCCAACGTTTGACGAATTTGCTTATTCGTGACTCTATCTCGTCCCAATTCAATAAGTGATTTGGCATCCCGGCGATTCCCCTTTGTTATGATTTTATAGTGGATTATCTTGAGAAACGAAATAAATTTTGGTGATGCGACTGCGATTTCAACTATTCCGCGTACTTTGTTGTGCTCGAATACATGATACTTTCATAACAACCCTAACCCAAGGACGTCACCAATTTACCGCTATCAGGTTTAGAATGGTAAAATTTATTGGAGGTTTTGAAGTTGGCTCGCCATTCGGCAATTCATCAAGCCGGACATACTCGTTGCCCCTTGCTCATTCCAATTTGTCATACATTGTTGACAAACATTTCCATGGAGTATTTTTTGATTGTTCCTTAGTAATAGCACAGACATCAAAACTCAAATCAAGAAATTTGCTTTGGCTCAGGGCTTCTCAAAGGTAGGTTTTTCGCCATGTAACCCAGTTGCAGAAGAATTAGAGCGAATAAAATTGTGGTTTTCTGATGGGTTTGCAGGACCTTTAGATTATTTGTCACCAGAAAGATTTTTCGGTCATTACAATATGTTTCCAAATGCCAAAACTGCATTTGCAGTTTTTTTACCATATGCTCGACCTAATGCAATACCGGGAAAAGCGTTTGGAAGTTTGAAGCTCAGTCGCTATCTCTGGGGGCCTGACTACCACAGAATTGTTAAATCAAGGTTATTCACCATACTAGAATTCTTAAAAAAAATTGTTCCCGGAACCGAGGGATGCATATGCGTAGATTCATCTCCAATAATGGAGCGTCAGTTGGCAACGCAAGCTGGTCTTGGTTGGCAAGGGAAAAACACATTATTGATTGCTGGAAAACAGGGCAGTTGGGGATTTCTGGGTATTCTGCTACTCGATATCGAACTTGAACCAGATCTACCATTTGAGGGTAATAGGTGTGGTACGTGCATGCGATGCGTTGATGCCTGCCCAACTGGAGCCCTCAAACCTTTTCGCCTTGATTGCAGACGGTGTCTTACTACATGGAATATTGAACGCGAAAACAATTCCGAAAAAGAAATTCATTTGGCCATCTCTAATACTGGCTGGGTTGCCGGATGTGATATTTGTCAGGAGGTATGCCCGTGGAATAGTAATCCTGAATGGGGGGACCCAAATATTTGGGGAGGGGTTTCTGAACTTCATACAAAACCGGCAACAGACCTGCAAATAACATCATCTCGATGGCGAAAAATAACGGAGGGAACTGCATTGAGGCGCATTAGGCATCGTCATTGGATTTCAAATATTGACATTGCGTTAAATTATGGAAACTCTGATCAGAATGGGGACTGAATTTTTTTTGGACTCTTTTCTGTTTTTTTCTATAACATTTTCTTGACCCTTTTTTTCTTTCGGGGGATTCGGAAATGGCACTTAAAAATTTTTCAACCCAAGATGCTACAACTCTGTATGGTGTAAAAGAATGGAGCCAGAACTATTTTGGTATAAGTAGTAAGGGTCATGTGAAGGTCTATCCAACAGCTGACGAAAACCTTGGCGCAGACATTTTTGAAATAGTTCAAACTCTCCAACGCAAGGGCATTCGTCCACCTTTGATTCTTCGATTTCCCCAAATCCTTGCCGATAGGGTGATGACTCTTAATGAGGCATTTCGCAAAGTAATTAAGGAATATGACTACGACGGCTCCTATCAAGGTGTATACCCTGTAAAAACTAATCAGATGAAGGAAGTTGTAGATGAAATTGTAAGAGCAGGACATCGCTATAGGTATGGCCTCGAGGCTGGCTCTAGACCAGAGCTAATGATTGCACTTTCAATGGATTTACATCCAGAAGCCCTTGTTTTATGTAACGGCTATAAAGATGAAACCTTTATTCGCACTGCACTACTAGCACGAAAAGCTGGTCGCAACGTATTAATTACAGTCGAAAAGATGACAGAATTAACGCTGATCCTAAAGGTAGCAAAGGAATTAAAAGTTGAGCCTCTCATTGGTCTGAGAGCCAAGCTGAGTGCCTTAGGTAGTGGGAAATGGGAACATAGTGCTGGAGACTTAGCCAAATTCGGACTAACTACGAGAGAAATATTGGACGCTATTGATGTGATGACCAAAAAGGGAATGTTGGAAAGCATCATAGAACTGCATTTTCACATCGGAAGCCAGATCACCGACATCAGAAAAGTAAAATTGGCTCTTAAAGAAGCCACGAGGCTTTATGCCAAACTGCGAAATATGGGTGTCCCATTGCAGTATCTAAACGTAGGAGGGGGGCTTGGAGTAGACTATGATGGCAGTCGAACAACATTTTCAAGCTCGATGAACTATACAGTTCAAGAATACGCGGCAGATGTTGTATACACGACAAAAGACATCTGCAAACAAGAGATGGTGCCTGTACCTAATTTACTTTCAGAATCGGGAAGGGCTGTTGCCGCCTTTCATGAAGTATTAATTGTTGATATAATAGGTTTTATTGATACTACTTATGCCAAATACCATGTTGAACTCACCGGAAAAGAACCGCAGGTTCTAAAAGAATTGGCCTACACAAGAGATCAAATATCAGTAAAAAACTTCGCCGAGATGTTTCATGATGCTGTAGCACAAAAAGAAGAACTGCTGACCTTGTTCAATCTGGGATATTTAGAACTTGAAGACCGGGCAAAGGGCGAGACAATTTTTTGGGAAGTATGCCGAAAACTCAGTCGAATATTGAACTACAAAAGCCTCAAATACATACCTGAAGAATTTCATGACTTCCATAAGAGCCTTGCAGATAAATTAATTGCAAACTTTAGTATTTTTCAAAACCTACCAGACCACTGGGGAATCGATCAACTTTTCCCAGTAATGCCCATACACAGACTAAAAGAGCAACCAACCCTCAAAGCAACGCTCCATGATATTTCCTGCGATAGCGATGGAAAGGTAGAGAAATTTATCGACCTAAAAGATGTCCGCGATGAATTACCCCTGCATGAGCCTAAACCAGGAGAATCCTATCTTCTTGGCTTCTTTTTGATCGGTGCGTATCAGGACACACTGGGAATGCGCCATAACTTATTTGGGGCCCCTAACGAGGCTCATATTTCGGTAGATGAAGATGGGGATTTCAAAATTCAACAAATCGTTTTTGCCGATACCGTTGATGATGTCCTGAGGAGTTTTCACTATGCCCCTGATACTTTAGTAGATGGCCCCTCCCGCAAACGAAAGTCAAGCCAACAAAGCGATGCAACAGAAGCGTTAAAGGCCATTTTGACAGAACAGCGAAAACTACATACATATTTAGAAATGAATTGACTTGTATTCAAGTTGTCTCATTGCAATTGATAATTTATTGGTCATTCCCGTTCTGGCACGTTCATAGCACCAATGTACTGGTACTGTCGGGAGTTCGACGTGTCTATTCGAGGTCTGTTCATTTGTCTAATGTTATCTTTTGTGGCTGTGGCTCAAGTGCCCAGCCATATTCCGGCACCGTCACCGTCTGAAAAAGAACTCAATTCTGAATTGGATATGGGAAGCGAAGGTGTCAATACACAGACACAAGAGTTAAGTAGTCCGCCTAGCGCATGGCGAGCACTTGGTAGTTTAGTTTTTGTGCTTGCAATCGCAGGTGGAGGAGTCTGGGCACTCCGAAAATGGGGCATTAAGCGGTTGCCGGGGTCAGGTGGAACTCGAATAAAAGTTGAAGAGACATTGGCTCTGGGTGAGCGTAGGTTTATTTCCATAGTAAAGGTTGACGAGGAACACTTTCTCATTGCTTCTCATCCTCAAGGAGTAAGCTTTTTAGCAAGATTAGATGGCAGTGCTGAACCCGGCTTCGGACGTCAACTTGAGCAACAAATCCAGTTCCAAACACCCATTCCTGTTTCCGAAATGGAAGCCCACTTGAGAGGAGAACAGCCGTGAAAAAATATCTACGGCTGTTATTGCCGATAGCGATAATCATGTGTGGAGTCTTTCTACATGCTCAGGTAGCACAAGGAACTTCACTTCCATCTGTAACTGTTGACTTTGGAAGAACTCCTCAGGGGCCAGCTCTAAGCTCTACTCTACAAATAGTACTTCTCCTTACGGTGCTGACCCTCGCCCCTACAATTCTTATAACTACTACATGTTTTACCAGGATTGTCGTCGTGTTGCATTTTCTTAGACAGGGAATGGGAACAATGCAAACGCCGTCAAATCAAGTATTGCTAAGTCTAGCTCTAGCGATCTCCTTTTTTGTAATGGCTCCAGTTGGGCGAGAAATATACCAGGAAGTAATTCAGCCCCTAGAGAGAAGTGAGCTAACTGTAGTGCAGGCAATGGACAAAACTGCGGCTCCCTTAAAAGTTTTTATGCTTAAGCACACTCGAAAGAAGGATCTTGCGCTTTTTTATTCCATCGCAAAACGACCGGCACCTCAAACTAAAGCAGATGTAACCCTAGATGTATTACTGCCAGCCTTCATTATTTCCGAGCTAAAAACTGCATTTGTGATTGGTTTTATGATCTTTCTACCATTTCTGATTGTCGATATGGTGGTCGCTTCTATTTTGCTTTCAATGGGGATGATGATGTTGCCACCAGTGGTAATTTCCATGCCGTTCAAAATACTGCTCTTTGTACTCGTAGATGGTTGGTACTTGGTAGTTGGTTCTCTTGTAAAGGGGTATACCGGATGAATGAAATAATAATTTTGCAACTTGGCAGAGACGCTCTAAAAACAGCGTTGTATGTCGCAGGCCCTGCCCTGATTGTATCCATGATAGTAGGGCTATCCGTTTCCTTATTCCAAGTCGTGACAAGTCTTCAGGATCAAACCGTGGCTTTTGTGCCCAAGGTTTTATCAGTTATGGTTGTCATTGTAATAGCATTCCCTTGGATGGTCAGGGTTCTCATATCATTTGCCACTAGGATGTTCACAGAGTTCAACCTAGTTACACGTATGCTCTCGTAAAAAAATGCAAGCAGTCCCCGTTCTGGAAAATCCTGCGATATGGGCACTAACCCAGAACAACGTATTTGTATGGATGTTGGTTTTGACTCGCATATCGGGTTTAATGATTACACTGCCAGCCCTAAGCCAAGAACGAATCCCACGCGTAATCCGCATTGCAATGGTTGGGTTGATGACAGTTGTGATTGCCCCGGTTGCACCTCTGCCCCAAAACGTCCCTCAAGGCATCTGGAGCCTATCTGGGTTTTTGGCCTGTGAATTATTTGTGGGACTCATACTCGGAACAGTTGTTACTTGGCTACTCGGGATGGTATCTGTTGCGGGACAACTCTTGGATATGCAGATGGGGTTTGCATTTGCGCAAATGGTTGATCCCGGAACATCAAACTCATCAGCCTTTTCAGGAACGATTTTATTGCAGTGCACTGTGCTCTTTGTTGTCATATCCGGACTACACCACCAGATGATATTTGCAATGGTCGAAAGCTATAAAATACTTCCGATGGGTCATGCACCACCAATAAAACCACTGGAAATGATCACACTTTTCGGTTTCTTACTATCCAAAGGTGTCCAATTGGCGATGCCCGTACTACTGGTGTTAATGTTCGTGAATATTCTGGAAGGCTTCGCCGCTAAATTTATGCCCCAATTACAGCTCATTCAGTTGGCATTTCCTTTGAAAATAGCCGTGGGGCTATTTGTACTCGGTTTCTTACTACAAGAATTTGGCATTTGGCTCCAGCCATTGCTTTCAAGAATGCCTGAATGGGCACTAAAGATGCTGGCGTAAAGTATGGCACACGATCCTTCACGTACCGAAAAAGCCACACCCAAGCGTCGCAAAAAGGCGCGTGAAGAGGGTAACGTATTAAAAGTTGTCGACTTAGATTCGACTTTGTTATTTGGTGCAAATTTCTTTTTGTTTATTGCAATATGGGGAGCAACGCTAACACTGTTGTCTCAACAAGTTGCATATTTTTTAAAAAAAGCCGGTGCCGGTGAACCTTTATTTAACGACGATCTCGGAATGCTGGCATTTGATTTATTATGGATAGTTTTGAAAATATTACTACCATATATGGCTTTCAATCTGTTGATAGCACTCGGCATACAATTTGTTCAACACGGTTTTAAACCAACTTTTAAACCACTTAAACCAAAATTTTCAAAACTAAACCCAGTCAGTGGATTAAAACGTATTTTTTCATTAAAATCAACGGTAGAATTATTAAAAGGATTACTAAAACTCATAATTGTTGTGTGGGCCGCATATATTGTAATAAACCCTAAATTGCCTGTTATTTTACAATCGATGTGGATGTCAATAAATCAAGGCATAGGACTACTGCAAGAAACGGTATTTCAATTGTCTCGAAATGTTTTACTTTCGATGTTTGTTGTTGCCGCAATTGATTTTCTATACCAAAGACATAAATTTGAAAAAGATATAAAAATGACAAAGCAAGAAATTAAAGATGAATACAAAGATGCAGAAGGAAACCCGCAAATAAAAGGTCGACAAAAATCTCTTATGATGCAGGCGGCTATGCGTCGTATTTCTACCCAGGTGCCAAAGGCAACGGTTGTTATTACAAACCCAACCCACTTTGCAGTTGCTTTGCTATACAGTCCTGGCACACCGGCTCCGGTATGTGTCGCAAAAGGTGTAGACCATTTGGCACTTAAAATTAAAGAACGAGCCTCTGTGTCTGGCGTGCCAATAGTCGAAAACCCACCGTTGGCAAGATTGCTATACCGGTCTGTGGACATTGACCGCCCAATCCCGGCAGAACTCTATCAGGCAGTTGCTCAAGTGCTAGCCTACGTATACAAACTAAAAGGAGTCGCCTAGGAAATATCAATGAAAAGGTAATACCTCACCATAGAAGGAATTTGCTTGCTTTCAGTTCCGCTCTTGATAGCTGTTTTGGCAGTTACCATTGAAAATACAAGCCTATGGAGAAAATTTTCTTTATAAGTGCAAAGTAATCTGCCGATAATAAGTAATCTGACAAACGAACTCCCCAATAGATGACCTATGATGCCCACTAAATTCCCCACAAAACAAATACTGTTAGTCGACACTGATGTCATACAGTCAGAAACTATTTCTGACATCTTGAGAAGTGAGGGGATGGATGTGCTTTCTGTTTGGTCTGGAGATGAAGCAACTAATGCGTTGCGACAAAAAAAACCACCATTTGAAGTTGTAATAACAAACCTGGTAATGCCAAACAAGGATGGGGTGGCAGTCGTCAAGGCCGCAATAAAATACAATTCAAATTGTTCAGTCATGGTATTGAGTACATTTTCAAGCAACGATGAAGCAATAGAAGCCATTGCCAACGGTGCCTTCATGGTAATTACTAAACCGTTTCATCCCGCTCAATTTCGGAACGCACTTCTAAGGTTGATTGAAAGGGCAAATCTTATTTCAGACTGCAACTATTTTAGGACCCGCGTGGAAGAACTTGAATCTAAAGTAAATTCATTAGAGACGACAAAAGGGCGTATGGAAATGCTCGCACAACATATAAGTCCATCGCAAGGCGAGCAAAAGGCTCGCTCTCTTAATGACATAGAACAACTTGCTACTTTACGCTCAAAGGGAATATTGACTGAAGAACAGTTTCAATCTGCTAGACAATCTCTACTTACGAGGTGGCTGTCTTGAAATACACTTGGATTCTCCCTGCAATTATCATTTTTTCACCTGCATACCCACAAGAAAACAATTCTCAACAGAGTGTCGCTCCAATGAACGACGAAGATATCTTCGCATTCGCCAAAAAACTGATGGAAAATGCCAAAGCCACACAGGATGAGTTAAGAGCCGGAATAAAAACACTCCAAGATTATAAATTTAAAAACGGAGACGCACCTGAAAGGGAATATGTGCTATTTGCTCAGGGTATTTTAGAGGATCGAACAGGCCAACTTCCAAGGGCTATTACAACATTCCGTAGATTTGAGAGAACCTATCCACAATCCCACTACATGCCTGAAGTACACTATGCCTTCGGACGCCATGCGCTAAATCAAAAGTCATATAAAGATGCCGAAACTCGGTTTGCAAAGGTCATTGAGTCTGATATGCCCGCAGAATCAAAATTCAACGCTCAGGGACTATTAGTTTGGTGTCTTGTAGATCAAAAGAAAATAAACGAGGCTATCACCATCGTACAAGCACTTTTCCCTATTGATAAATCAAAACCTGATGAGAGAGCCTTGGTGGCAATTATGGAAGTTCAATGTGAAATGAAGGCATTGGAGGCGGCGAGGCGCACTCGATCTTCGTACGTATCTGCCTTTAGAAATGGTTCTATGAAGACAAGAGTTAATTTTGCATGGGGGATGTTGCTGGATCATTATCAGCAAAGTGTCGAATCAGCAAGAGCATTGAGAGAAGTGATCCGAGACGACCCTAGGTCGGCTGAAGCGGATGAGGCAAGATTGACCTTGGCTACAATTATTGCAGACGGAAGACTGCCAGAAAGATCAAACCCTACCAAGGATACTCCAGACTCACTGATAGCGCAGATTAGAACTGGCGGAATTAGTGGTGATATTCAGCAACGCGCCCTCTTATTACAACTCCGTGTTGCAGTAAATGAAAAACAAGCCGAAAAGATATTAAGTTTGACTGATACATACCGTAGGCAATATCCTGATTCGCCAGAAATGGACTCCGTGCTTTCAGAAAGAAAAAATGCGGTACGAACTGCTCTCCATGATGTAATTGACTCGAATGGGCCATTTTCAGCTATGTCAATGCTTACGGCAGAAAACATTGGCTATTTGACACCAGAGCTTAGAACAAGTTTGGTTTCATTTTTTGTTTCAAAGGGTCTTCCGGAAGCGGCGACAAAAGTCATCGATGCCTCTCCAGAAAAGGAAAAAAACGCATTGCGCCAGGCACTTACAAAAAATATCTCTGAACCCCTTCCCCCACCCAAGCTACTAGCAAGCCTTAGCGAGAATCTACTTGATAATAAAGGGGAATTAGGACAAATACAGATATTACTTTCTGAAAAAAAATGGGGCGAAGCATCGGACAAAATCGAAAGGCTTAGTCATGGGGCAAACAGAATAAAGGCGATTTTGGCACTGCTCACAAGGCCAATGCCTACTCCACAAATACAATCTAGGATTAAGGAAGCTGAAGGGTGGCTTGCGAAATGTAAAGAAAACAATTCGCAAAAAGAGCCTTTGTTGATTTTGATTGCCGACCTTTACATGCAAATTGACAACCCAAAAGCCGCATTAGACCTTTACCCGACAAAACCATTGCCTGAAAACCTCGGATGGGTAAGTTTAATGCGCGCTTCAGCAATGGGCAAACTTGGACAAAAGGAAGCGGCAAAACGTATTCTCAATGATAATGCTTCAGTTCCAGAGTTCCAAACATTTAGACAGGCTCTCTCAATTCAATTGAACAGGTAGTTGTAGTTCGCTTTCACTTTTTTCCTATGACCATGGGCTGGGTTCCCCTATCCCCCACTCACTTGAATACCAAATCTTTTCCAAGTACAACCCTTCTGGTGGCGCAGTAATGCCGGCCATAGATCTGTTTTTGGATTCGATTATTCTGGGAATACTTTCCGATTGATATTTGCCACGACCAACTTCAACCAGTGTTCCTACAATAATTCTGACTTGGTGCATTAAGAATCTATCCCCCTCAAAAACGATGTTCAGCCCAGACCCATTTGTCTCAAGCCGTATGTCAAATATTGTTCTGACAGTCGTTTCAGCAGAACATTCTTTGCACCTAAAACTTGAAAAATCATGGGTACCGATAAGATGACCTGCCGCATCTGATATTTCCGCCCTATCAATAGGCTTTAAACCAAATACGTGCCATCTTCGAAATTCCATAAAGGGGTTTGGAGACGGGCCTTCATCAAGTTTGTATACATACCTTTTTGCAACAGCATGATGGCGAGGGAAAAAGCCATCTGGAGCAAGTAGAACTTCTCTAACCCTAATCTCTCGTGGAAGATGTGCATTTATTGCGGCTAGAAGTCTATATGGCTCCCATTCCTTGTGCATCCATATTAGTACACCCTGTGCGTTGGCGTGAACCCCTGCATCTGTTCGGCCAGTTCCCTGTGGCAAAGGAGCCCCCTCCCACAGCTTGCAAAGGGCTAACCAAAGCTCACCTTGGACACTTCTTGAGGCACTTTGAATTTGCCAACCATGGAAACCCGTACCTACATAGGCCAACCATAGAAAATAGGGGTATAGCATCCAATTATTTAACCACAGACCCCAGAATTTTTTTGCTAATCTAGGGTCTATGAGACTCGGGATTCCCAGCCCCTTTCTAGGGGCGCATAAATACCCATCTTTATATTTTTCAATTTTTACGATCCGCATATCCTTTGAATTTTGACCTAACTCTGTGATCTGGAAGTGCACAAACATTGAATCCAAAAAAAAAAAATAAAAAAAATGCTTGACACCTAAGTTCCAGAGACATATTCTGCATTTAGTTTAGTTTTCCCCTTGAATCCACACCGATTCCAGCGGGATGACCTTTGAAAATCCAGTTGGAACGCCTATCGACTGATAGTCCGTTCTCATACCCAAAACCAGGGGAGTTTTTTCCCCATTAATGGAGGTTTCCATGAATAAGGCTGAACTGATCAATGCCGTAGCAAAAGAGGCTGAAATCAGCAAGTCCAAAGCCGCAGTTGCACTCGATACTGTTATTGCAAGTATCAGTGCCGCCCTGAAATCCAAAGAGAAGGTCACCCTTGTTGGGTTCGGCACCTTCTCTACCGCTACTCGTAGCGCACGCACCGGTCGCAATCCACGCGATGGCAAAGCCATCAAGATTGCCGCCAAAACCGTTGCGAAATTTAAACCTGGAAAGAAGCTTGCTGATGATGTAAACGGCAAGGGCGGAAAGAAAAGAAAATAACATCTTCGGAAGTTTTTTTCTGGCGGCCTGTATTTTGCAGGCCGTCTTTTTTTTCAATTGTTTTTTTTGAAATTTATTTTTTTTATATTCCTGGATGTTTTTTTTTGTTTAGGACTCCAGAATAGTAATAATTTAACACAGGGACTTTTTCCACTCCATTACTTCAAGATTAACTAAACACAAATAAATACCTGCTCTATGTCCTCTGTAAAATCTATCAATTCGATATTTTTTTGGCAAAAATTCGGAAATGCGCTAAAATTTTAAGTCTTGTATTCCAAGTATTCAGTAATTTAGAAAAAATTGATAAACTGTTTTTGCGGGTCATTGGAGGACGCTCACATGAACATCAAAAAACTATTGATTTTTGGAGTCATCGGCTTAGTGCTCATGGCTGTAGCCGGTGCTGGAGTGTATTTCTTGCTTCAAAAGTCTTCTGGCGATAGCCACAATCAGGAACAACCATCAGAGCTAGAACAAATTGCGACCGAGTCCACAAAACCCCCTGAACCAACCCAACCCAAACATCAGGAACCTGTTTATGAGGCATACAACGACGCAGATGATGAAGAAGATGGTGATTTCAAGTTAGTCGCCGCGGATCAAAAACACTATATAACTCCCCTTCCAGGTGGTTCGAGAACAAGTGGCCTCAGAGTTGAAATCAGCATAATCATCAGGGACGAAGAACTTGGTAAGGCATTGACTTCAGAAACTCAAACCCCTGAAAAAGCAAAAGCCCAATCCATAGTTTTGGATACACTATCCGTATTAGAACTTGCAGATGTAGTTGAGTACGAAACCCGATTGACAGTCGCACAAGACATCAAGGACAAATTGAATGTACAGTTCAAGCCAAAACCTTCGACGGATAAAAAAGCACCCCCGCGCCCCAAGAGGCCAATAAAAGAAGTGTTGATCGTTGCATGGGCGACTCAGCAATAGTCCAATAATTTTTCCTGTCTTTTTTAGTTTTTCTCACCGGTTTTCTTATGAAACGAACCGATAAATCAGATGCCGAAAAAACAGCCACTTTCATTGGCGTGATTTCTGACTTGATGCCAGTAATTGACACTCCTTTTCGCCTAAACATTAATCTCGGCGAAACCAAAATGACCATTCAAGATCTGTTGGATTTAGAAGTTGGCTCAATAGTAGAACTGAAAAAAAGTGCAGGCGAGCCAATGGACGTACTAGTTAGAAACAGAGCTATTATGAAAGGTGAAGTTACCGTTCTGGAAGATTCACTCGGACTTCGCATTGTAGAAATAATTGATATTTCTCGCAAGGTCTGAATTATTTGAGGAAAGCTTTTTGGATGCGCTCTATTCATCCCAAAGCTGATGTTTCTGTTGCGCTATTCCTTGGCGGATTTGATCCGTCTGCCGGAGCAGGAGTATTGCGAGACTCTGTGGTTGTTTCTGGATTGGGTATCCACCCAATGTCAGTAATACTTGCCCAAACCATTCAAAATGGTGTTAGCTGTGAAAAAATTTCAGCGTCAGAAATCAATCCAGTCTCACAACTCCAGGCGATTGTCCCACATCTTCGTAAAAATTGGGGGATCAAACTTTCGATGTTTCAAGCCCCTTCACAAGTTCGAGATGTGATGGAAATAATTCGCCATCTAAAACCATCAGCCATGATATGGGATCCAATCTTTTCGCCTACAAATGGAACTTTTTTGCATAGTTCAGATTCTGTTGTCAAACTTTTTAGCCTATTTGACACACAGTCGTGGGTGATATCTCCAAACATTCCAGAGGCAAGATTGATAGCAAAAATGCCAGACGAACCATTGGAATCTGTCGCCAAAAAAATCCTTGATCTTGGAATGTCCACAGTTTGGATAAGGGGAGGACACAGTAAAAACGATACAGTCCAAGATCTTTGGTGCAACAATAGCACTTTAACGTGGCTAACCCCATATTCTCGACTAGATGGAGACCCACGGGGAACGGGCTGTACCGTTACTTCTGCATGGCTGGCATATCGTCTTCTAGGAAAAGAACCCATCGAAGCCGCGGAAGCCGCAATTCTATTCCTTAGAAAAGCATGGAATAACCTGCATGTACCAGGGAAATTTGGTCGCCCTACATTTCCACCAAAGGTAAATTTTTATGATTAAGGAAGGTCGTGGCTTCATAATTCAGACAGCACAAGACACCCCCTGGGCTGGGTGGTTTAGTATTCACAAGCTAGATTGGATTAACCTAGCTAACACAAGTCTGCCGCTATTTCTTAAACAATTAGGAGAATTGCAAGAGGTATTACCAGGAGGCATTTCCCTGCTCTGGGATAATCCAGAAAACTTGCTATCAAGAGAAAATTCTCATTTGTTGTCTATTGTTAATAATATTTTGTCGCTCTATCCAAGACTCCATCTTCATGTAAAGGAACATCAACAATTTTGCCCTCTTAGTTCTCCCTTAAATATTTGGTACCACTCACCAGAAGAACCAAAAGGAGAACCATCTGCAGAATGGCGCAAAGGGATTATCGGATGGGTTCCACAATCGAAAGTTGGATGGTCTCTACCCGGAATTGGCCATGTCTCGCCAGAGCATGAGGACAGCATCGGGAATATGCTATGGGGCGAAATAGTTATCCCAGCCCCCGCGATAAATTTTCTAGAAGCAGAAAGCCTCATTATAGCTATAGAAGATGCTCAAGCCCATATCGAGCGATGTATGAGCCTTCGCATCAACGCTGGGGCATGGCCACAATTCATTCCGTTTCAGCGTCGCCAAACATCGTGGCACTTATCTATTACAGGAGGGTGGGAATACCAGCTTTCTGGTCAGACATGGGATGATCTTGCTACTAACATTTCAACACTACAGGCTCATCTAAGCGAAACATTAAAATGCAATATTCAACTCGGGGTAAACCATGACACAGTAATCGCTGGAATCCTAGCAGAACAGGCATTGAAATATGGATTCCCTTGGCACAATAATTTGTGTTTACCTCCTTCGCATCCCAGCTTTTCACCTGGAATTTCAGCCGATCCGAGGAAAAAAAGCCCACTGGAATCTCGGGCATCTCTTCCAAAGGCAATAAGCAAAATCATATCTGACCCGCCGGTTGCCCTACTTCGAGTCCCAGCAATACCATCCCCAGAAGATTGTCATTATTTCTTAAATAGCCTGGAAGCAATTCCTGCCATCAAGTGGCTACCGCCAGACATACCTCTATCAGGACGATTTCATCCGAATATTCCTTGGGACCCAGAAAACGAATTCCCGCCAGTTGGCTTTAGCAAGACAATTCAGTCTAGGCTATTTGAATGGGATGAATGATGCAGGATAAAGAAATAATCCAACAGATAAAAAGCAGAGTTAATTTAGTTGAGATAATTGGGCAACTGGTCAAGTTGCGTCAGCAGGGTAACGCTTGGATTGGCTTATGCCCATTTCATTCAGAGCGCACGGCCAGCTTTCATGTTTTGCCAGAGAAAGGTTATTATCGTTGCTTTGGATGTAATAAACATGGAGACGCGTTTGATTGGTTGATGGAGCGTGAAGGATTGAGTTTCTACGAGGCAAAAGAGCAATTAGCAACAATTGCTGGAATTGTTCTGCCTAAAACAAAAGTTTTTCACGACCCAGCCAAAGACGAATTAGACACAAAAATTCGGTCGGCACTCGAAATTGCACAGTCATACTTCATAAATCGCTTAAAGGAAGATAGACATTCTCAGGATTACTTGCAACAAAGAGGCATCAAAGAACCATTTGCCACACAAGCAGGATTCGGAGTCGCTCCCGATGGATGGGAAAATGTTGTAAATCATTTGCGTAAACATGGTAATAGCTCAGAACTGATAGAACAAACAGGACTGGCAATTCGCACTGATAGAGGAAGCCTAATAGATTTCATGCGAAATCGACTAACAATTCCAATCCACAATGCACGTGGAAATCTGGTAGCCTTTGGTGGCCGAGCATTGGGCGATGAAAATCCAAAGTATTTAAATACTCGTGAAACACATCTTTTTAAGAAAAGTGAAACCCTGTTTGGATTCCATACAGCAAAGAGTCACCTCCGCGAGGGTGCATTGATAGTAGAAGGATATTTCGATGTCCTTCAACTACATCAGGAGGGTATTTTCCAAGCGGTTGCACCCCTTGGTACATCATTAACGGAAGCTCAACTCAAGCTCATCGCAAAATATACTAAGCGCATTATCTTGTGCTTTGATGGAGATTCTGCAGGCCAAAGAGCTACCGATAGATCTCTAAAAATAGCCTTACCTTTAGGCTTTGATGTTCGCCTTCTGCTACTTCCATCAGGTGAAGATCCCGACACGTGGTGTATAAAGCACGGAGCAGATGGCTTTCAAGAAATGTTACGACATGCACCAGATTGGGTAGGCTTTATTCTGGATCGTGCGAGAGAGAGCCGAGACATTAAAAAAATATCTGACAGAATGGAGATTTTCCAAATTTTTGTTGAATATTACTCCTTTATGTCCAGAACTCAAGAAAACTGGATTTTGTTGCAGAGCATTGCCGCCGATCTTAGCATTCCAAAACATGAATTCAATCGTGCCCTTAATAGGTATACCGAACAAAACAATAACAATCATAAACAAATTTCAACTAACCACACAGAAGAAATCGAAGTAGACGAGTTGCTAAAACCCTTGATTATTCTGTGTCAATCCGACAGCAGTAGACTTGAAATCAATTCTCAACCTGCTAGCTGGTGGGAATACCTTAATGGTGCGCATCTCTTGCAAACACTGCTAGATAGCGACGGGGATATATCTTTATTATCCAAAGAAATGTTGGGGGCATTCCGAAAACTAGAAACCACATGGACGAGTAAGGGGAGTTCAGGAATAACTCTGGAAAAATCGCTTGTCAACTTAGAAAAAGCATACCTCATAAGGGAAATTGACCAATTAAAGAAACGACAATTATCCCCAGAAATATTCCAAAATACCGAATCCGTCGAACGCCTCGAAAAACATATGACTGAGTTATTACATCGGGTATCTATATTGAGGCGAAATGCGATACGCTAGTAGCACACACTTCCCAAATCAATCGGACAAAAAAAATGACTTGATTTTCCGCCCCAGTAAACTATACTGAAAGGTTCTGAGGTTTTGATGATTTTTAGTACTCCCTGCGAATTGTATTTTTCACTCACAAAAGCACTCATCCTCAAAGGCCGGAAGCGCGGTTATGTTCTATTAGATGAACTAAATAACTTTCTGCCTGAAACCAACTCCATTGTTGAAGATATTGAACAAGTAGAATCAATGTTTCTTCGACTGGGCATTGGAGTCGGCATCAATAAAGAAGAAGCTCTGGAAGCCGGAAGGGTTGCCAAGGCTGAAATGTCAGTTCCCTTCGACCTATTAAGCAAGGTTGACAAAGAAAAAGGAATTGACATTGATCTGGATGCCGCCGAGGGTGAAAAATTTAACGATCCTGTACGAATGTACCTCAAGGAAATGGGGACAGTTCCTCTGCTAAAACGGGAAGATGAGGTTGAAATTGCAAAACGGATAGAAGTCGGCATCAGGGGTGTAATGAGGTCGCTATCTCGTAGTAGGCTGGCTTCTAGCTTGCTGATTGACATCGGGAAAATGCTAAAAGATAATCCGGGAAAAATTCGAGAGGTGGTCGGGTTATCAGATGAAATCGACGAGGATGAAGATGCTGGAACTACATCAGCTACACAGCACGTACACCATCAGTTTTTAAAATTGCTGTTACACGATAAAGCCCTACAAGAGTTACTTACCGATAAAATCGCAAACCAATATCCCCCAAAGAAAAAAAAGAAAATTGAACGCGAGATTCTTTTTCGCCGCGCCAGAGTCAGCCGACAAATACGGCGATTAGGGCTTAATAGCCTTGCCATCACTCGATTGATTGACAAAATAATGAAGCACCATGAAAAAGTGAGAGATGGTGAACGCAGACTTAGAGAGCTAAAAGACCGTGTTTCCAACCCCATGTTTGCCTCATTAAAAGAAAAATACAAAAAAGAGATCAATTCCATTACAAACGAATTGAACCGCTTCTTCAAAAGATATGAAACAGATAGTGAAAATTTTCATATAGACGTGCAAAAGCTAAAACAGGCAGAAAGTATTAGCCGTGCCGCTAAGGCAGAACTGATAGAAGCTAACCTGCGCCTGGTGGTCTCTATCGCAAAGAGATATACAAATAGAGGGTTGCAGTTCTTAGATTTAATTCAAGAAGGCAACATCGGACTAATGAAGGCTGTAGATAAATTTGAATATTCCAGAGGTTTCAAATTTAGTACTTATGCAACATGGTGGATTCGTCAGGCTATCACAAGGGCAATAGCAGATCAGGCGCGCACAATTCGCATCCCAGTACATATGATAGAGACAATAAACAAATTGATACGAACACAAAGAGAACTGGTACAAAAACTTGGCAGGGAGCCCATCAGCGAAGAAATTGCAGTGGCAATGGATATGCCTGTATCCAAAGTCAGAAAAGTAATGAAGATAGCCCAGGAACCTATTAGCCTCGAAACCCCCATCGGAGAAGAAGAAGACAGTCATCTAGGGGATTTTATTGAAGATAAAGCTGTCATTTCTCCAGTAGAACAAGTCACCCAACAGCGGCTAAAAGAAACAGTAAATACCGTTTTGCAAACACTTTCTGAACGAGAAGAAAAAGTATTGAGAATGCGTTTTGGCGTTGGAGACGAGGCTTCCGAGCACACACTTGAGGAAGTAGGAAGCGAGTTTGCAGTAACCCGTGAAAGAATCCGGCAGATTGAGTCAAAAGCCTTAAGAAAAATTCGCCACCCAAGGTATTCAAAAACCCTCAAAGCATTTTTGGGATAGCGTCAGTCTGTTGACTGCTCATAGCTGTTTGCTGTTTGCCTTAGAAAGTTATAACTGCAACGATGTATAGGAGGGTGGTGAAATCGTGGGGCCAACCACAAAACGATAATGTTTTGCGATTGGCTCCAGATAGGCTCTATCTCAAACCTAATTTATCAAGCAATGCTTCTACCTTTGGGTCTCTGCCACGGAAATTCTTATAAAGATCTGCCCCATCCTGAATACCACCTCGGCTGAGAATTTCCTTACGGAAACTATCCGCAGTTTTTTGGTCAAAGAGATCACCTGCTTCCTTAAACGCTTGGAATGCGTCACTATCCAACACAGCAGACCAGATGTAAGCGTAATAACCAGCACTATAGCCACTAGCCCAGATGTGATTAAAATATGTCGTGCGATAGCGAGGCGGAATCTCTTTGATCAAACCCATTTTTGCCAAACTTTGCTTTTCAAAAACAGTAGCGTCTACTTCCTTTGTATCTGTCAAGGTATGCCAATCCATATCCAGTAAACTGGCGGCTAAATATTCTCCCCTGCCAAAACCATTGCCAAATTTGTCTGCATTCTTTAATTTGTTTATCAATGCGTCTGGCATAACTGCACCGGTCTTCCAATGGCGAGCATACATTTTTAGTACTTCAGGTTCGGTAGCCCAATTTTCCATTATTTGGCTGGGCAGTTCCACAAAATCTCTAGGAGTGCCTGCTATCCCGCGATAGGAGCCAGCATAGAAAAGGCTGTGTAAAGCATGACCAAATTCATGGAACAGCGTGCGAACCTCATCTGATGTCAGCAATGCTGGAGCCTCACCTGCAGGCCGCGTAAAGTTGCAAACATTTACCACTACTGGTGTCACCTGCCTACCTCTTTCATCCTTATGGGCTCCTCGATATGTACTACACCAGGCCCCGCCTCGCTTCCCTGGTCTGGGGTGGAAATCAACAAGGAAAACTCCCAAATGGCGACCAGTTTTTTCTTTTACTTCAAATGCCTGAACCTCAGGATGATAGGTAGGGATGTCATTACGTGCATGGAATGTAATTCCAAATAGCTTTGTGGCAACTTGAAAAGCACCATCCCGCACTTTATCTATTGCAAAATATGGTGATAGCTCAGATTCATCCAGATCAAACTTGGCCTTTCGCACCTTTTCGCTATAAAAACGCCAATCCCAGGGGGCTATCTTGATATATTCGTCTGTTGCATCCACTATGGCCTGTTGCTCTGCCAGCTCCTGGCGGGCCTTTTCCATGACAGGCTTCCATAACAAATCCAAGAGGTTGTATACGCCTTTGGGGTCTTTGGCCATATTTTCTTCTAAAACAAAATCAGCCCATGTTTTGTAGCCAAGTAAATTGGCCTTTTCAACTCTCAGGGCCGCTATCCTGCTGGCTATCTTTTTGTTGTCAACATCATCGCCCTTGTCGCCACGAGTCAAATAGCCATTGAGCATTTGTTTCCTGAGTTCGCGATTTTCAGAATGGGTTAAAAATGGCCAGATTGAAGGAGATTGCAGAGTATATACCCACTTCCCTTCCATGCCAGCGGCCTTAGCATCTGTAGCACCCTGGGCGATAAGCCCATCAGGTAGGCCAGCCAGATTTGCCCTGTTATCGATCACGAGGCGAAATCCATTGTTTTCCTTCAGTAAATTTTCTCCGAATCTTACCGACAGCATAGAGAGTTCGCCATTAACCTTTCTCATTTTTTCTTTTGCTTCAGGTGACAGGTTGGCTCCTGCCCTGACAAAGCCCTTGTAAGTGCGCTCCAAAAGTCTGGCCTGTTCCGGATTCAGCCTTTCAGTCGTCCGCTTTTCCCAAACTGCTTTTACACGCAACCACAGTTTTTCATTTAAGCGGAGATCATCTCCATGAGCAGAGAGAAGCGGTGCTAATTCGCGGTTAATAGCCTGTAGTTTTGAATTAGTTTCCGCGCCACTCAGATTGCCAAACACAGAAGAAACTTTTTGCAGAAGAGAGCCTGACCTTTCATAGGCTTCAACAGTGTTCTTAAAAGTCGGAGTGGCTGTGCTATTGATAATAGCATCCACTTCCTTTTTTTGCCTTGCCATGCCTTCCTTATAAGCTGGCAGAAAATGCTCTTCCTTTATTTCACTGAATGGAGGAACTTGAAATGGTGTCTTCCACTCCTGAAAAAAAGGATTGCCCTCCTGAGCTTGGGCAACCATACATGGCACAGCAAATAGTGCCAAAAAGAGTTTGAAATTCATGCAGACCTCCTAAAAATGTTGTTATATCTCAATTAAGAGAATACTTGGTTCAAAACATCATATTCAACAGTATACATTTCATAACGGCTCTTTCGCATGTGATAATAATCCCTCCACCGTAATTGCTTATAACTTCTTCAACCCTAACAACGCCCTCTCTACCGTACTAAACAAGGGCAGTCCCGCCTTCATAATAGACTTTCGACACACTTCATAGTCAGAGCCAGCATCAACCGCCAAGCCAATTCTGGTGTTGGTCTTGTGGGCAATATCCAATATTGACTTTGCGAAACCGTCCATTTTTTCAGGGTCTTGGGTGCTGAGTCGCTGTGTTAAAGGCACTAAGCCAACAACAATGCTATCGGCCTCCCCCTTGGCAACAAGCTCTATCCCCTCCAGATATGGGGCTTCACTTGCCATCGGAGTCAAATCCAGGGGCAGGTGTGCCCCTACCAAACCCGAAAGTCCATTTTTTTCAATAATTAAAGTTAAAGCAGAAACATCCTTTTCTGAAAGATGAACCGCCTCCAGGTTTCCCTCTACAATATCAGCACTTACAACGCTCTCAAATCCAGCATTTGTAACAACAGCCACCTTTCGGGGTTTCCCTTCCGGGAAAGATGCCAACCATGCCAAAACCGCATCAAAATCTGCAAGGCTTTCACAAACTATCACACCAGCCCTAACTAATAATGCCTTTTGCAATTCCCAATCACCTGCCAATGCACCCGTATGACTACTAGCGGCCTCCATGCCCGCTTGGCTTCGCCCGCCCTTATAGAGCACCACACGCCGGCCATTATTAATCAATTCTTTGGCAGTTGTAGCAAAATCCATCAAATCGCCGGGAGCAAAACCCTCAACGTAGGTTGCTAAAACTTTTAGGTCTGGATCACTGCCGAGTGCCTTTAGAAAGCCAGACAGTTTCAAATCCATTTGATTACCTATGGAACAGGCGTACCGCATTGGCAAAAATGGTAAGGCAGACAAGCGGCTGACCAAAAAAGCCCCGGACTGACTGACAAGTGCTAATGGCCCTCCAGGTAATCTGGCAGGCAATTTTTCATCAGGTATAAAGAGTGTATTGAGCTTCTTGTCAGAGCTTAAAAAACCCAATCCATTGGGGCCAATAATAAGCGGAGTCCACTGGTTTGTAGCCCGTCGGTTACAAAGGAAGTCCTGTACTCGCTTACCAAACCCTGATTTATCTGCACCATCGCCTATGCCCCCAGACACAAGATAGACTATTTCCGCCCCGCCTCCCTGATTGCATAATTGTTCGATAGTCTCAACCGCAACCTTGGCAGGCAGACTAACGATCAAAATATCAACCGGCCTTGCCTTCAAGTCTTCAACGCTATCAAGACAGGGTAGGCCATCAATTTCAGGAGTTCCGGGTTTAATGGGAACAATCCCCTCCCGACACATCCCCCCCAAAAGCAAGTTATCCAGTATGGTGCGCCCTGGATTACCGGGCTTATTAGAAATACCTGCCAACGCAATTGACTTTGGGCGCAACAACAACTCCCGCACCACGATTGGGTTAAAGGTTGTTACTTGCTGAACTTCAGTAACAGGTTCGATAGTCCCAACCCCATCCAAGGCAGTGGGTATGCCCTCCTCGTCCAAAACAATTGGGTTCATTTCAAGTAATGAAGCCCCTTCCCGTTCAAGTAAGCCAACCAAACGCCACAGACCCTCAAAAAATGGCACCAGTTTAGTTTCATCAGTCAACGCCCTTCCCTGCCTCAGATTACCTAGCCAGGTTTTGCCCAACCAATGATTCTTAAAATCGCCAATAGCCTCTTTGGGGCTTGTCATTGACACAGGCCAAAGCAAGGGGGCAATCTCTTCGCCCCAGGCATTTGTCAGAATACCTCCAATACCCATCACAATCGTCCAACCAGCCTCTGGCGTTTTTCGCACTGCAACGAGGGCTTCGGTTGGCTGACCACTGAGCCGCTTAAAATCTACCTTACGGGCAACTAAGGTGCCAGTATATATGCCATGATTCACAGCAATGGACTTCATGCGTTCATGGTGTTTAGCAATAACATCCGAGTTAAACTCTTCAAAGGCAACCAGCCCCAAATCAGACTTATGCCATACATCTAACGCCACTCCCTTTATTACAACTGGTGCACCGGCAGAAAATGGTAACGACTTAATATCGGTAGAGTCCTTCACAACTCCCCATTCAGCCACCCTCAGGCCTGCCTCGCCAAGTAATTCATAAGCCCTGATTTCATGGATGAAGCACTCAGCCATAACCCCTCCAAAAAACTAATATATCAGTTTTAGATGAACTGCTATAGTTATACTACTTTTGGTAGTTCATAATGGCCGTGGTTTTTTGTGTTTGGCGTATACTCCCCTAGGGCACAAGTGGCCAGTGGCAAGTGATCAGTGGTCAAAAGCTGTTTGCAAATATGCTGGAATTAACACTAAACTACAAAAAGTTAAATTGCTAAAGTGAAACTGCTATACTTTGATCTTTGGAAATAGTTTCAACTACCTTAGCCCACAACCAGCAACAATAACCCTAAACACAAGTCATACAGCTACAGGTTCCCCAATGGCCTTTTTCAATTTAATCAGGAGTATTGGCATATGACCAAACCTATATCCGCTTTATCGGCGATAATTCTGGCACTCTCCCTCGCCTTTGTGTCATGTTCCGGCGGAGGCGGTGGCAACACACCCGACCCAAAACCAAATCCTCCACAGCCCACAAAATTGGTTATGTCCCAACTAAGCTACAGCGATACAACCAAATTGGTGACATGGAGTGCCGTGGCAAATTCAACGGGGTACACCATGACGTTGCGCGAGGGTGACACCGTCCTTAAAACTGCCCAAGTAACCGCGCTACAATACGAAATCACCGAACCAGAAAGCGGCACATTCACCGCAAGCGTCACCGCACAAGGCGACGGCACAAATTACCGCGACAGCGACCCCAAAACCGTGAATTGTGTCTATACGCGGGAACAAGAAATCGAAATCAACGACGACAAATACGACACTTTCGGGGCGTTGCATGCGTCGCTGATGGATGTAGTACCGGGAATTATTGGGCAAAATTTGACGGAACAGCAACAAAAACAAAAAAGCGACGAAATGAAAGCCGCATTTGTCGACGGCTTTTCCCGCGACGAATATTCCGAATTCATTCCATTTTCAAGCAAAGAATTGGAACGGGGGTTCACGACGGCGGAATACAAATTCCCGCAATCATGGGCAAGTTCTTACAGTCCTGGCATTATTACTGTGGCTGGGCTAATTGATAATCCTGGTTTTATGGCAAGAGAGACCATACATGAGACCGGACACCATTTTGGACTTGGCGAGGCCTTGACCGAATTGCTTGTCGCCAAATATACCAATGCCGACATATCTGTCAACGGACTTGACGCAAATTTCATCAATTCGGCATACAGTCCCTATTACGATAATGTGTTGCTTGAAAGGGTCGGCGATGAAAAATTTTGGAACACGGTTTTTCACTCCTCGGGTCAAAATCCAAACGCCGAATATGGAAAAATGTGGGATGAAAATATGACAGTGACCGTCGATGGGCGAAAAGAATTATTGGTTAATCACCACGATATGCAATCGGCACGCGCCCTGAACACCATTGCGCTTTATAGACAAAACAATGAACAGTTCGAAAAAATTGCAAGTGAATTTGAAAAGGCCTTGGGCACCAAAGACCTTATAGCAGAGTTTGGCAAGATGGGTCCCGTCTTTGACAATGCAATTAAAAACAATAACCCAACCGCAATAAAACAAATCCAGGATTTTATGGCATTGGCTCATGAAAGCGAAAAAAAACATC
>WRHW01000033.1 GCA_009783055.1 Holophagaceae bacterium | reverse complement strand
CCATTTCATCTACAAGTGCCTTTACCGACTCAAGGCAGTGAGCTAGATGTGCCTCTTCGTTTTTTACAATCATAGCTAGGGAAATTAGTGGCATGTTGGCCTCGTTTGGTATTACTAGTAACTGCTTTTTAGTAACTGTTTTAACTCAGGATCATCGGGAAAGGCTTTTAGTCCTGCCTCTAATATCGACTTACCTACATCCATTTCGCCTGACTGCAACAAATATGCCGTGGCTAACCCATACCAAGTGCTATTTTCCGCATTGGGGCAGTTTTGTATAGCTCGTAGTGCAGAGGTTGCGGCACCGCTGACATTAGCGATTGTAAGCTCTATGTTTATCAATAGATTATATAGCTCCGGCTCACTTGGAGAAATAGCTAGTGCTTCCAGTGCAATACTACGTGCCGCAGAAATGTTATTAACTTGTAATTCCAGCTCTGCCAAACAGCCATAGGCTTGAATATTTTTTGGCTCTAACTCAATTGATTGCAACATTAATTGACGAGCCGTATTAAAATTTCCCAGTGCCATATAGGACGATCCCTTGTGGAGCAAGGCAAGGGAATGGTTGGGGATTTTATCTAGTAGCCAGTCAAAAAAATCAATGGCTTCGGTGTGCTTACCCAATTGTTGCAGGGCAAAGCCCCCACCAAATAGTATCATTGGCTCCAGGTCGGAACCCAACTGTAGCCCATCTCGTGCCGCCCGCAGTGCCATCTCCCATTCCCCTGCTTTGAGAGCCTGTTGCAATAAATTGTAGATTGCCCATTTGTCTTTGGGGTTTTTCTCGGCCTCTTGGCTGGCCAACATCAAGTAATATGTAGATTTATGTTTTTCCCGATCAACGAATAGCTTGCCATAGTGGTGAATCACCGCAGGGAGTTTCGATATTGTTTTTCCTTTGGAAACCAAGAATGACCGGAGTGTTTCATGCACTTTTCCTTCGAAGGCCAGCCCTTTAATATTTTTGGCCAGCCGTATTGTTTCAGTGTCCATAAAAAAAGGTAAGTTATTGCCCTCGTTGTACTTAGATGTGTTTGGGGTGGGTGCGCCATCCATGGAGGATAGGTTAGAGGACAGTACATAATTGCGGGTGGTCAGAATATAGGCGGTTGCAATAGGATTTATGCAGGCATTTTTTATTACGTCGTAGTCCAGCGGATCTATGGCCTCATCGGCATCCATTATTAGTATCCAATTCCCAGTACAGTGTTTGAGGGCCTCGTTGCGGGCTGTGGAGAAATCATCGCACCATATATATTGGTGGATTTTTGCCCCAAAACTACGGGCAATTTCAATGGTATTATCCGTTGAACCAGTATCAACTATAATAATTTCATCAATTAGTTTTTTTACTGACTCCAGGCAGTGGGCTAGGTTGGCCTCCTCGTTTTTTACAATCATCGCTAGGGAAATCAGTGGCATGATTGCCTCTTGTAGCAGGTATTATAGCAGTTTTCAGTTATCAGTTATCAGTTATCAGTTATCAGTTTTCAGTTATCAGTTGTCAGTTGTCAGTTTTCAGATGGAAAGCCTTGCATGGTGCATCTTTACAGCAGGTATTACTTGCATCGGAAAGGTGAAATGGTATTGTTTGCAACAGAAAAGAGGTACTTGTAAAACCATTGGTTTTGCGCGAGGCTCACTCCTGAAATTCCTCCATTGGTTCATTAAAATCTTCCGGAAGGTCGAATTGTCCGCGCATACAGCCAAACATTTTTTTTCTAGCTTCTTTGGAGTCAATGACTTTGGGGGGTGCTATCGTCAATGGGTGGCCATTTCTGTTTACAAAGTCTTTAACAAGAATACTTAGAGTATTTGATGGAGTTGTGCCCAAGTGCTGGCAGAGGTTGTTAAACTGTGCTCTGGTAGCCTCGTCAACGCGAGTGGTTAACTGAACTGGCATATATAGCCCCTTTCAATAGAGTTGCTGATAACTAAGAGCTTCTTGCAAAACCGGTTGTTTTGCAAGAGGCTCTACAGAATATCACAAAAATATGAAAATATGTTAAATATTGCCATTATTTAGTGAATAGTGACCAAAAGCTGGTTGCAAACTTATAGCAGTTCACAGTTTTCAGTTATCAGATGGAAAAGCCCAACACGGCGCATCTTTACAGCAGGTATTTCCTGCATTGGAAAGGTGAAATGGTATTAAATTGCCAAAAGTTGAATATAAAATTTCTGCGCTAAATGAAATTCCTGGCTGAAATCCAGTTGACAAGCACGAGGCTTCAGTGCAAACATGAATGTAACGCATTGAATCCAATGCAATCTTAAAAAGAGCTCGTTATGGAACTTGCAAAAATCACTCTGCGTGGCCAAATTACCATACCAGTCGGAATCCGAAAAAAGCTTGGTGTAAAAGATGGCGACAAAGTGCTTTTCATTGAAGACGACAATGGACGTATAATAATAGAAAACTCAGTAAAAATCGTCCTCAAGGAAGCACAGGAAGCATTCAAGGGAGAAGCGGAACGAGTTGGGCTAAAAAACGAACAGGACGTAGTCGACATGATAAATGAGATGAGGCAAGAAAAAAGGTGTCAAAATGCGAGTGATGCTTGATACTATAGCTATTTACGTTTTTGTTGTTCACTTAACGGCGAGCCAAGCCCGCCTATGAACAACAAACGGCCAGGATTCGCAAGCAAATCCTGGCATATAGCAGTTCAACTACAATAAGTTGAACCGCTATAACGTCCTCATATCCGCTCCGGCTTTGAAAACTTAGACATAAAAAACCAAGAATCCTCAAACCTTCAGATTATATAGACAACTGCTAGGGTCATGTCCTCGAAACCCCCCCGCCTCAGGTGCTAACAAATTTGTAAGAAAAAAAGTGTTAAGTCCAAATAATATTTGCCGAAACAGTAAGAGTTAAACAATTTTGGTGGCACGGACGCCGCCCTTAGTGCATCAAGGAGGATGCAATGGCCGCTGGTTCTATTCTCAATAACATTTCCGCCCTCGGAGCAAGCCGACAGCTGGGTATCACCAGCATGGGTTTGGAAAAAACAATCCAACGCTTAACCACTGGTAAGCGTATCAACATGGCCGCTGACGACGCCGCAGGTTTGGCAATCAGTAACAAGATCGGGGCCGACATCAGGATAGCAAATCAAGGTAGACGCAACGCTTATGACGGCGTAGCAATGTCACAGGTAGCAGATGGCGTGCTGGAAGAAGTGACAAGTTTGCTTACCCGTGCCGCAGAGCTGGCAGAGCAGGCCGCTACGGGCACTATCAGTGATAGCAACCGAGATGCGACTAACGCTGAATTCCAAAAGATCAAAGACGCCCTTGATAACATTGCTACAAATACTAAGTTCAATGGTCAAACCGTTTTTGGTGGAAACCTCTTCGTCTCTGTCGGTGATTTTCAAAAGCTAACTGACGTTAAAATTGGAACATTAACAGCAGGCGATTACCGTATAAAGAGTCAGAGCTTGACAAATAGTACTCTTGCCTTTAATGCTAAGGGTGAAGTTAGAAAGATGATTGACAATGTCAGCATGATGAGGGCATCCATCGGTGCCAACATGCAGAACATGTACTCTATAGCCAACACCTTGGGTATTCAGGTAGAAAACTTTACGGCGGCTTACTCGCAAATCAGGGATGCCAACATCGCCGACGAAGTAATAAACCTCACCAAGTTCCAGGTTCTCAACCAGTCCGGTACCAGCGCGCTAGGACAATCTAATCAGGCCGCCCAGTCCGTACTGTCACTCCTCCGATAATGTGGGGTTTAGCGGATCCGCAGTTGATATAGTATAGGGGGGGGGCTGTGCCCGCCCCCCTGTTTTCCGTGCAAACTTCCCTTTAGGAGTTATTTATGTCGGCAGAACCATTGTCAGTAACAGGTGGCACTGGCCCGATAGTACCTATTGCGCTTGTAAATCAACAAGCACAAGCAAAAAGCCAGCCCACACAGTCGACTGCGGATACCTCTGGGGTTAAGCCCCAAGATGTTGCTCTCCGCAATAAGGTCGACGACCCAAATGTGCCCGAACTAAATAAGCGGGCAGAAAAAAATGAAGCGGAGGCCAAAAATCCACTAGGAGACAAGCCCCTCAAACTCGACGAGGCTATTGAAACCTTTAAGCAATATTTGGATAAGTTGCCTTCAGACCTAAAGTTCCACGTTGACAAAGAGGCCAGCAGGACGGTTTTCAAGGTTGTAAACCCCGTCACGCGGGAAGTTGTTAAACAATATCCGACAGATGAGTTTTTACACATGGTCAAAAAGCTGAGGGAAAGTACCCCCGGCCCCAAAAATAATGGCCTGTTAGTTGACGACAAGTTTTAGTACAAACCATCATGCGATTTTTCGATAGAAATTTCGCATGATGGTTTTTTGGTTTTCGGACGCGCTATTTGAGCGCGATGTTGAAAAGGCTACAGAGGTGACATCATGGCATTAAATTTTGGCGGTATTTCAAGCGGTATCGACACTAGCTTGTTGATCCAGTCAATTATGGAGCAGGAGTATCGGCCTGTAATGCGCTTGCAGGATCGCCAGGCTTTGAATGCCCAAAAGAAAACAGTCCTTTCATCTATCAAAACATCGCTAATGTCGCTGGCCACCAGCTTGACTTCGCTGAATGCCACTGCTGTCGATAGGCGCACGATTACCTCTTCAGATAATAATATAGTTAGTGCCACGGGTAATGGCGCACTCGCAGGCCAATACGACTTAGTTGTCAAGCAATTGGCAACCAAGGCCCGCGCAGAAGCATCGCCGATTGATCGCGTTACCGACCCGAAAGGCCAAGGCTTTGGCGTAGTGGGGGAAGTATATACTGTCAGGAATAAGGATGGCGATACTTTTGATTTTGACCTTAAGGAAGGCAAGACATCTCTGGCTGATTTGGCGGCCCAAATCAATGCCAATGCCGATGCTGGTGTCACTGCCTCGGTTGTTCAAAAAAATCCAGGCCAGTACATCCTCGCCCTGTCTTCCACAGAAACTGGCCTTGGCAAAGATGGCGGCGACTCCACCGTTAGCATCTCTGGTAACGCCTTTGGTATTAATGAACAAACTGAGTCTGCCAAAAATGCCAAACTTTCTCTCAATGGCGTTGATATCGAGCGTTCGTCAAATACTATCAAGGATGTTATTGATGGCGTAACTCTCACTCTCAAGCAGGCTGATCCCGAAAAGACAGTCAATCTCACTGTGGCGATGGATAAGGAATTTATCACTAAGGGATATCAGGAAATAGTTGATAAGTTCAATGCAGTTCTCAAGGTCTATAAGGATGCGTCCGGCAAGGGTGGCCCTTTAGAGGGCGATTCTTCTCTGAGGACTATGTTTTCTCAGCTAAAGTCATCTTTGGCCGCTACTATAGAAGGTCCTGGGGGAAGCGTCCTGGGTGGTACTGCCGGCATTGGCCTTTCGACTAATCGAGATGGCACTCTGGCACTGGATACAAAAAAATTAAGTGATGCCTTAGATCAAAATCCTGACCTGGTTGGGCAAATTTTTCAAAAAGTTTCCTCTACTGCCACAGATTTTATTGACAAGTTGACTCTCGGCCAGTCTGCCAGCATAAATGCGACTATCACCAATATTGATACCCAAAACAGAACCCTCGAACGCCAGATTGAAGAATCACTGCTGAGGCTGGATCGCCGAAAAGAGCTTTTGACCGTCCAGTTTGCCAGAATGGAATCCATGTTGGGCCAGTTGCAGGCCGCTGGACAGAGCCTCGGTTCTTTATAAGTTGATTTTGTAGCTCATTGGAGGCAAAGTATTTATATGGAGTCTCAGGAGTCTGCATGATCCCCAACCCCCCAGGTGCTTCCCAATCTGATACCTATTTGCTACAACAGATTAGTAGCGCAAGTCCCGAGCAACTCTGTGTAATGTTGCTGGAGGGGGCTGAGAGATTTCTCTTGCAGGCCATAAGTGCAACCAAGGCTGGAAATATTGAGGAAAAAACCAGGCACGTCAACCGTGTGTCCGCCATTATCGAAGAGCTGATGATTCAGGTAGACGATAGCGGAGAAAACGAACTGGCAATAAACTTGTCCCGGATATATGAATGGTGGATGAACCAGCTCTTTGAAGGTAGCAGGAGCAATAATTTTCAAAAATTTGAGATGATTTTCTCCCAGGTAGATGACATGAAAAATACCTGGATGCAGGTTGTCCACAAGGCACAACAAGCCCCACCGCCGATGGGTGGCCTCGGTGCGGAACTGATGGGATAATCCATTGAGTAATACTGCTGTTGATTCCCTAATTCAGGAGTTGGAAAACTATCTCCAGAAGATAGAAATACCTGATTCGGACTTTGTTGCTGAGTGGAATAAAAAATTTAATGAGGCGGTTGCGGTTGCCGACCGCGGGCAAGGCTGGGAGGAAATTGTCGAGCGCGCACACGCTTTGAGCAAGGTGATTCAAACCAGAGTTGGAACACTGAGCTACGAATTTGAGCAGTTGCGTAGCGAACTAAACCTTCAAGCAACCGGCCAGAGGGCACTAAAGGGGTACTCGTCTGGCACGAGGTAGCCATCATAGATTCCCTAGTCAAGTTTGCCATTCCTGCTCAGTGGGTTTTTGTAATTACAAAATCGCTGAAACGCTGTAACCATGCTGGTCTACAAAAATTTTGACAGTCGCTGACGATGTGGTTTCAGATAGCGCGATTCTCCCAAATAAAAAAAATAAAAAAAACTTGAAAAAAAAAGTTTCAAAAATGAAACTTTCGGCTATAGAATCACATTGTAGCCGGAGGAATTTCTTTGCTAAGAAAAATTCAGATTTTTAAAGCATTGGACATCGAGATAAAAAAACAGAAGGGTCCTTCGTCTGTAAAACGTGCCTACAAAGACCACAAAAGTCTAAAGGAAGAACTTGGGCAAAACCGCATCAGTATTATCGCTGAGATATCTGGCGGTAATCCTTTTCACGGAAAAGTTAGGCAGTCATTTCGACCTTCAACTCATGCAAAGAGCTTGATCGAAAATGGTGCAAAGGCACTTTCTGTTGCCACAGATCCTTTTTTGTATGCAAGCGCAGACAAGCATCTGCCCGAAGTTCGTGCTGTTGCAGTATGCCCACTGATTCGCAGAGATTTTATTTTTGAAGAATATCAGGTTGAAGAAAGCAAAATTCTTGGAGCAGATGCTATTTATTTATCTGCCGCTCTGTTGGATACAGAACGCCTGCAAGCTCTGCAATCACTAGCAGGAGCAAAAAATCTTGACGTAATTGTCGAGGTGGCAAGCGAGGCAGACATCGAATCTGCTCTGGAAGTTGGGGCGCAAATTATTTGTGTAGTAGGGCGTAATCTTGACACTTGGGAATTGTCATGGGAAAAAATGATTACGCTCCTTAAAAAATTGCCGGCAAAAAAATGTCTGAAAATGGTCGAGGCTGGTATTTCAAACCTTAGACAGCTAAAAGAACTGGAGTCTTTAGGTGTGCACGGCGTGATTATTGGCGATGTACTGTTAAATGAGTTTTATCCAGGGAAACGGCTTGGCCAGCTTCTTGCAGGAATCGAGCCTGCCCGAAAGGCTCCTAAAAAAGTCTCAACTACATCCAGCGATGAAGTTGAATCCGAAAACGATAAACCTAGTAAATCTTCTAAGTCGAAGTCATCTTCAACTTCCTTTTCCAAACCCCCTACTAAAGGGCACAAGGAGACATCAATGGAAATTAAAAAGGCAGAAACCGCCACCACGAGTGAGCTAACTGAAAAGAAACCAGTTGCTCCAAAGAAGGCCGCTCCAGCTAAAAAAGCTGTAGCCACCAAAAAGCCTGCGGTCAAGAAAGCGGCCCCTAAAAAGACAGCCAAACCCGCGGCCAAAAAAGCCGCCCCAAAGAAAAAAGTGGCGACTAAGCCCGTAGCCAAAAAAGCCGCTCCAAAGAAAAAAGTGGCGACCAAGCCCGTAGCCAAAAAAGCCGCTCCAAAGAAAAAAGTGGCAACTAAGCCCGTAGCCAAAAAAGTTGCCCCAAAGAAAAAAGTGGCAACCAAGCCCGTAGCCAAAAAAGTCGCTCCAAAGAAAAAAGTGGCAACCAAGACTGCAGTAAAAAAAGCCGTTGTAAAGAAAAAAGCTGTTGCAAAGACTGCTGTAAAGAAGGTCGCTCCGAAAAAAGCCGCCCCAAAGAAAAAAGTTGTTGCAAAAACTGCTGTAAAGAAGGTCGCTCCGAAAAAAGCCGCCCCAAAGAAAAAAGTTGTTGCAAAGAAAGTCGCTCCCAAAAAAGCCACAAAGACTGTTGTTAAGAAGGCTCTAACCACCAAGAAAGCCGCCCCAGCAAAAAAATCTTGCTGTAGAAAACGATAGAGCCCTCTTCAAAACCCGTCAGGGTTTTGAAACAATAGAGTGTCGAAATGACCTCAATTAGTACCATCCATGTATAAGCCTGAGCGCAATAAGTGTTGTGCGCCATCGCGTGAAATATAAAATCTTGTCAAAACCTGCCTTTCGTTTTCACGAGAGCCATGTTCAAAACCCGTCAGGGTTTTGAACAACTGAGTTGGTAGACTGCGTATGAATGTAGCCGAATCCTGCGTAACGTTGTATTATTTCACAATTTACAGCTACTAAGTGGGATGCGGCGGATATGAAGACGCAGACGAAAAACTGGGTATTGAAATTACTTCATGAATTTAGAAAGAGAATTCACCATGAAATTGATTGAACGTGTTTCAGCTTTGGAAGTCCTTGACAGTCGCGGCAATCCGACTGTGCTTGCTCGGGTATATTTGACTGATGGTAGCTATGGACAGGCAATGGTTCCAAGTGGTGCCAGTACCGGTAGTCGTGAAGCCCTCGAAAAGAGGGATGGGGACAAAAAACGCTACTTAGGAAAAGGTGTCCTTGGGGCGGTAAAAGCCATCAACAAAGACATCAATGACGCACTTGAAGGCATGGACCCATTTCAGCAGGTTGAACTTGATGAATTGATGATCAACCTGGATGGTACCGAAAACAAAGCTAAGCTAGGGGCGAATGCAATTCTTGGCGTTTCGATGGCCATTGCAGATTCTGCGGCCAAGGCGTGTAATCAACCCCTGTATCGCTATCTAGGCGGTGCATCGGCTCGTCTGCTACCAGTGCCAATGATGAATATCCTCAACGGTGGTGCCCACGCCGACAACAATGTTGATATTCAGGAGTTTATGATTTTGCCAGTTGGCGCACCTTCTTTTACCGAATGTTTAAGATGGGGTACAGAAATTTATCACGCGCTTAAGGGTGTATTAAAAGCAAATAAATTGGCAACAGGCGTTGGAGACGAGGGTGGATTTGCTCCCAACCTCAAGAGCAACGAAGAGGCTCTGGATTTAATTTCTGAAGCCATTAAGAAGGCTGGCTATAAACCGGGCAAGGATGTATACCTTGGTTTGGATTGTGCCTCCTCAGAATTTTACGAGAATGGTAAATACAAGATCGATGGTGCGGCCAAGACCGGTAAGGATTTGATTGAATATTACGCTGGCCTCACAAAACGCCACCCTGTCTTGACTATTGAAGATGGTTGCGACGAGAGCGATTGGAAAAACTGGAAAGGTCTGACCGATAAACTGAGTGAAACAACTCAATTGGTTGGCGATGACCTCTTTGTCACAAATCCTGCAATCCTTGCCAAGGGTATCTCTGAAGGCGTTGCAAATGCAATTCTCATTAAGCTCAACCAGATTGGCACAGTGACTGAAACCCTGAGAGCAGTTGATATGGCTCATAAGGCTGGCTATCGCGCCATTATTAGCCATCGTAGCGGAGAAACAGAGGATGCTTTCATCGCCGACTTAGTTGTAGCTACGGGTGCTGGTCAATTAAAGACCGGTGCACCATGTAGAACAGATAGAGTTGCCAAGTATAACCGTCTACTTCAGATTGAATGGGAACTGGGCGTTGCCGCAAGATTTGCTGGTCGCGAGGCTTTTGGCGTAAGGTTGAAATAGCATGAACCTGGCCTGGCTCCTCAAATCTCGCACGGTTGGGGCGATACTTGCCTTGTCGGGTGCCGTTACTTCGTCAGTACTGATGTTTAGCTCCGAAGGATTGCCTTCCCTGCGAAAGCGTCAAGCCGAGCTTTTTAGCCATAAAACAAACTTGTATGCTATTTCCATACAAAACAGAAACCTGCGTGATGAGGTAAGTCGCCTAATTCAAAAAGACCCAGAGCTTATGGAAGCCTTGGTTCGTCGTTTAGGCTATGATCTTCCTGGCGAAACAGTTTACCTTTTTGGCGATCAATCGACCACTCGTTAATTAAATGCTCACCATAGCCTCGGCTTCCGGCAACATTTTTGCCTTTTTGTGGAGTGCCGACTCTGAAGTAATACAAACTCACTCCCGTATTTCTATCGGTTCGGAGTGGGCTAAGAAGGTTTGCCCAAAAGGTCATGGACTTGGGTTAGATGGGTTTTTTATTTTGGACCCCCCTGTTCTTGGGCGGTCTTGGAATATTGATCACTGGGACCCAGATGGCTCTCCATCTTTTTGTTCCAACGGTACTAGGGTGGCTGTGGCTCTATTGCCAGAGATATTTCACGGACAATTAGAAGTTTGTTCAAACAACCAATCAGTCCTGGTAAATCGAAGAGGCCTAGAAGTATCTATGCGTCTGCCCCAAGGGGCAGATTATAAATTGGATGACCCTCCGGCAAAACTGCCATACCCCGCTATTTACGGCTGGAGTGGCACACCCCACCTGATCCTACAGGTTCCGGACATTGATTCGATAGACCTACGGATATTGGCTCCGCCACTCAGATTTCACCCTGAACTACCGCAGGGAGCCAATGTGAGTATTTTGCAAATCCTTAAGCCTGGGTTGGCAAAAATTAGGACGTGGGAAAAGGGCGTAGAAGGTGAAACCCACAGTTGTGGTCAGGCCGCCGCAGTAGCAGTTGCATGGATGGCAGAGCAGAGCAATATTTTGAGCTGGCAGATACAACCTCAGGGGATGGACATGCTAGAATTGAACATCAAAAAAATAGAAAACCGCAGGTGGTCTGAGCTATGGCTAGGAGGCTCAGTTAGAATACTGGGCGAGCTAACCCCCGGCTTGTCACTTGGACTATCCCATGCAAAATAACAATCCCCCACATCCGCAACTCGTCAAATTGTTTACACAAGCATACGTGGCTCATTCCAATGGAAATCAGAGCATGGCTCTGGTTGCATATAAGCGTATACAAAAAGAGTTTCCTGATTTTGTGGACGGCTGGACAAATGGCTCGGTAATTCTTTTTGAAATGGGACGCTCCGCTGAGGCATTCGACATGGCAACAAGAGCCATCGAACTTGCACCAGAAAACCCAACAGCGATTTGCGCCATGGCAAATGCACAACAAAGTTTGGGAAAAATCGAGGAGGCTCAAAAAAGTTTTCAAAAAGTCCTTGAGTTAGACCCCAACAACGTCCCCGCCCTCACAAACCTTGCGGGGATATACAATCGTGCAGGGCAATTTGAAGAAGCAATTAATCTAGATGACAGGGCAATTAAGATTCAGCCATTAAACTCGGTGCTGTGGGGCAATAGGGGTCACTCAAGGATGAGGGCACTCGATCTATGTAATGCAGAAAGCGATTTTTGCAAGGCACTAGAACTAGATGACACCAATGCTCTCTCCCGCTGGAACCTTGCTTACGTCCAGTTGTTACAACACCGATACCATAGTGCATGGCCAAATTTCAGGGCCAGAATGGCATTAAACGACTGGGCAGAAAATAATCGGAATTTTGGAAAGCCTCAATGGAATGGTGAACCCCTTTGTGGACGCACCCTGCTAATATACTCGGAACAAGGTTTTGGCGATACACTCCAGTTCGTCCGGTTTATTCCTCGCTTGGCGCAGTTTGGCGGAAAAATACTATTGTCAACATCTCGACTGCTCCAAAATTTGCTATCTGGGATTGCCGGCATTGATGGCATGACTATCGAAGGGGAGCCACTGCCAGACTACGATTTAGTTGTTCCCCTCATGGAATTGCCCGTCATTCTTGACGTTGACATTTCAGATTTAGCACCCCTCCCTCCTCCCTCCCTACCTGCTAGGCAACCCATTCCAGAGTTGACTCGATCTGGGTATAAGGTTGGTCTGGTTTGGGCAGGTAGCCCAGCCCATACCAATGACGGACTACGTAGTATGTCCCCCCGATTTTTAGACATGTTGGCAGATTTGTCGGATATTGCTTGGTATGGGCTACAAAAACCACCTGCAATCGATCCTCCTCGCCTTCCGGGATTTATTGATTTATCGCCATACATGCACGATTTTTTGGATACCGCTCAATTAATTAAGCAACTCGATCTGGTGGTGACTGTCGATACGGCGGTGGCACATGTGACAGGGTTCATCGGAAAGCCGGCTATCGTCATGCTGGCATACTTGCCGGATTGGCGATGGGGGATAGATGAGCTACTGACTCCTTGGTATCCATCCCTTGAACTGGTGAGGCAGTCTAAGCATGGTGATTGGCAGGGCGTGGTAAACCAACTTAAAATAATGATAGGACAGCGAGCAGGTAGCTGTTCTTATACCAAGGTGCTCCAGTTTGGGTGCAATTTGGTATAATAATATTGACTGGAGGAGTGCCATCATCTATGTCCTTTTCCCAAAAACTGCAAAGAACTTAAAATGCACGCAAAAATAGTTGCCCTTGCAAACCAAAAGGGCGGTGTGGGCAAAACCACCTCTGCCATTAATATTGCCGCTTCGCTGGCGATGATGGAAAAACTTGTACTATTAGTAGACTTCGATCCACAAGGACATAGCACTACAGGGCTTGGGTTTGCTAAGTCCAGCCAGAGTTCAGGCTCTTACGCGCTAATGAAGGGTGCTCCTGTAGAGTCACTGATTTTGAGAACAGAAGTTCCAATGTTACAGGTTATACCAGCAGGCAAAGACTTGGCTCAGTTGGAGTTTGAACTATTTGAATTGCCCCAGTTGCAGGAGCTACGCAAATCCCTTGAGGCCGTGCTAGATCGCTTCGATTACATTTTTATTGATTCTCCGCCTGCCCTTGGGATGATCACTCTTAATGCGCTTACAGCCGCAGACGAAGTTATTGTGCCTATGCCATGCGAATTTTTTGCACTGGATGGCCTTGCAGAACTCTTAGAAACCATCAGGCGGATACAGGCAGAGGCAAACCCCAAACTGATCCTTGGAGGTATTCTGTTGACGATGGCCGAAGAGCGCACCAATTTAGGGTCTGCTGTGGCCGCTGATGTCCGCCGGGCATTTCCTGACAAAGTATTTCAAACTACTATTCCTCGCAATATCAGGCTGGCGGAAGCTCCTAGCCATGGGAAACCAGTTGCGTTTTATGACATAAAATCTAAAGGTGCCCAAGCATACCTCAGCCTTGCCAAAGAGTGGCTGGGCCTGGAAATTCCAACTTCTAAGGATCACCCATGACAGCAAAACGCCCTGCCCTTGGAAGAGGGCTTACGTCATTGATGAGCCAGCACGCACAGCAAGATGTGACTCCTACAGAAATCCCGGTTGGTTCACTTGTTCCCAACAGGCATCAGCCAAGGACTAGGTTTGATGAAACAACTTTAGAAAACCTGGCAGTCAGCCTAAAGCAACATGGGATGGTTCAGCCAATAGTTGTTCGCAAAGTTGGCGAAAAATTTGAAATTATCGCTGGGGAACGCAGATGGAGGGCCGCAAAGAGTGTTGGCCTCCCTACCGTGCCCGTGGTTATAAAAGATATTCAAGACGACAGGCTACTAGAATTTGCCCTTGTAGAAAACATCCAGAGGCAGGAGCTAAATCCAATCGAAGAGGCAAAGGCCTATTCACAGCTAGGCAAACTCTTGCAGTTGACCCAAGAGCAGGTGGCCGACCGCGTCGGCAAGAGTAGGCCACAGGTAGCTAACATGGTACGGCTACTTCGTTTGCCATTGGATGTTCAGGACATGGTTGCGCTCGAACAGATTTCCACAGGCCATGCCAAAGTACTCCTTGGTTTGGAGAAACCCCAGTTACAGGTGCAGTTGGCCAATGAGGTAATTGAAAAACAAATGAGTGTTCGCGCCCTCGAAAACCGCATCCACCAGATGTCTAGTTTCCTTACTGCAAAGGATAAAAAAACAGCAACACAAGATGTATTTATTAGGGATGCGGCAGAAAAACTAACTCAAACATGGGCAACAAGGGTGGAAATTAAACCCAAGGGCAAGGGAGGCTCACTAGTTTTTCATTTTGCAAGCGCAGACGACCTTATCCAGTTATTTGAAAAACTAAAACTTGGGCCTAAGGCGTTTCGTTCCTAACTAACATACATGATGTTTGCGCTAAGTGGCCGGAGTAAGAGAAAATAGTGGAAGCCCTGAAAACACTTGAATCCAGAGGCCATTGGGGTATCAAAAAGGGTCTCGAAAACATTAGTCGATTACTGGCTGGGTTAGGACATCCTGAAAGCAATTTTCCTGCAATTTTGATTGCTGGCACTAATGGCAAAGGGTCTACTGGAGCCTTTCTTGCCCATGCCCTGCGATCAGCAGGTTTGTTGGTTGGCTGGACAACCTCACCCCACTTATTATCACCCGCCGAAAGAATATGGATAGATGGCAGACACATCAGCGAAATCGACTTGAACTCATACCTGACGAAAGTACTAAAGGTAGAGAGCGAGTTAGGGATTGTAGCAACCTACTTTGAATTGATGATCGCCTCGGCAATATTAGCTTTTAAGGAAGTCTCCATTGACATCGCCCTGGTAGAAGTTGGTTTAGGAGGCCGTTGGGACAGCACCAACGTTTTAGACCCAATTGCTACTATTTTGACAAATGTGGCTCTGGATCACACTGCCCACCTGGGCGAAGATGTTAATGCAATTGCTATCGAAAAATTATGTACGGCAAGAGATGGTCGCCCACTGATTCTAGGCCCCCGTCTAGACCCAAAATGGATTGCCTCGCTTTGCGAGTACAAACCAGAAATTGTTGAATCAAACGTTCCAATGGCAGAAATCCATTGGGACCATAGTGTTGTAAATGGCCACCATATTACCTTGGCCGGACGGCACCAAATAGATAATCTGGCGACAGCCATTACGACAATACATGTCTTAACCAGATTGGGTTGGACACTCGACATGGCAAAAGTCTACAGAGGTTTTTCCCAAGCGGGCTGGCCAGGGCGATTTTGGAAGGTTCCGGGTCTATCCAACATTTTTTTCGATGGCGCACACAATGAAAGTGGAGCTAGAGCCTTAGCAGATCATATTTGCAAGTTTGGGATTTCCCCTCATCTTTTTTTCTGTGCTATGGGTGATAAGGATTTGAAGGGCGTCGTAAGGCAACTTGCAACGATCAACCCTTTAAGTGTTACATTAATTCAGGCAGAAGGCACCCGCTTTGCCACTCCACAGGATATGCAGACCGCATGGCTGGAGGTAGGCTATGGCAACTTGCCCGTACTCACAATCAAAGATGCGGCAACTAAACTTAAAAAAAATTTAACCGATACATTTGTAGTAACTGGTTCCCTATATTTTTTAGGGCAAATGTTGAAAGAATTAGACATTTCTGTGTTATAGTCGTTTAACTTGTGACTAGCAACGCTTTCTGCAAGTAAACCAACGGAGTCCTATCTCAATAACAATGTACTGTTTTTTAGGTTAATTCACTATTCGACTTAAAACAAGGTAAGATTTTCAGCCATCTGGTCTAAACATCTATTTTGCAAATGTTCATCTCACTCGCCTTTATTCTGCTTCAAGCAACCCAGACTCAGGCAACTGTGCCTCAGGGCGACGAGTTGCGGATTGTCGCTGTAGAGCAGTCAGGAAAACCTCCCTATCAACCCGAGGGAAGAATATATCGGCTTGCTGGTAGCTCCCTTTCCAAGATAAAGCCAGGTGAAATACTTATCATCAAGCGGCCAAAGGAAGAGCGTAATATTGGCTCTTTGAGGGTTCTGGCCGTTCAAAAAGATTCAGCAACCGCAAGCCTCGAAGTTAGGGGAGATACTTTCCCGCTTAAAGGCGACCTTGCTTACCCACTGGCATCTTTAGATATTCCTGATATTTCTATGGGAACAGCAAAGCCGCTCAAGGACAGCATTTCTTTTCCATTGACTCCCCTCACACTTCCGCCAATTAATCAATTTGATAGCGACAACAGCAGTAATAGCAAAAACGCTACGACAACCACTAACGCCAACTCTCCAAACAACAATACACCGAGTGGTCAATCCAAAAATGTGCCTACCTCCTCAAGAAATGTGGCCAATCCACCTGTTGCCGAGCCGTTGACAACCACTGCACTACAGCCCCCATCTTCCCCTAGGCCCCTTGAAGAAATTATCGCAGAGGCTAAGGCGACCTCAGATAATTCAGCAAATGCAGATGGAATTACAAACAACACACCGGCACTGCCAGTAATAGTGGATCAAAGGGCATTTTATTTTTTGGCCGGTAGTTCGGAGCTATCTCCTAGGGGGCGCGAGAAACTCCAAGAGTGGGTAAATGAGTGGGGAAAGAGCAACGTCAGCTATTTCCTTGCCGTACCAGATAAACAGATAAAGCTCCAAAAACTATTGGTAGAGCGTTTGGCCGTTCTTCAGAGGGAACTTGGTCGCCTCGGCATCGCCAGTGTTGGATTTAAAACCGATACCAGAAATCTTACTGAACCCTTCGACACAATTTATGTCGGCATAGAGAAGTAATACCAGTTTCTATTTTGCCCTATCCCATAGACTTGTATAGGAGGTTACACAAAATTCGTTACAGAGCCATCACTTTGGAGAAAGTAGTTTTGTGGCTATCCTATCTCTCAGTATCTCCGGCACCAACCCTGATATTTCACCCCCCATTGTGCCAACCTCACGCACTATCCGGCTTGAAATAACGCTATTTTCTTCTTTTGGCATCAAAAATACTGTTTCTAGCTCTGGAGCCAGTTTGCGGTTTGTCAATGCCATTTGAAATTCGTATTCAAAATCTGAAAAGGCTCGCACACCCCTAATAATAAATTGCGCTCCCTGTTGCCTTGCATATTTAACCAGCAATCCATGAAAGGTCGCAATTTCAATATTTTGACAATCTTTGGAAAGAGTTTTTAAAAAATCCATTCGTTCATCGAGGCTAAATGTTGGGGTCTTGGCAGGATTGTGCAAAACACCAACTATCAGGCGATCCACCAGCTTCGCCGCCCTTTGAATAAGATCCCAGTGGCCTAAAGTAACTGGGTCAAACGAACCTGGATAAATACCTACTCGCAAGAAAACCTCGTAAATCGGTAGTATAGCACACGGTATTTTCAAACCATGTTTGTCGTCAGCGACTTTATTCTCTCGGTATCCTTTGCTGTGCTAGGATTCGGTTACACTTCGGGAAAGGCGACAAGTGCCGTTGGTCTTTTCTGTTGCCTATGTGGCAGAAAAGCCGTACAGCACTAATACTAGGTTGCGTTTAATCCCGATTAAATGCAACCTAGTATCAGTTGTTATATCGCCTATTGATCTGCTACCAATCTGCTACCAGCTATTACCCACTTGTAACTATTGGGCACTAACTCCAAAATAGTAATTGGGAAATTAGTCTTTTGAGGTTGCCATGAACAAGCCTAGCATGTACCCAAAGCCAGGTAGTCGCCTAGCGGCATACTTGGGAGACTCGATACCCTTGGTTTTAGAGCACGAGTCAGCAAAAACACAAGGTTGGAATGCCTTTTTGAGGACAAATTTAGGCCGAGGTGCATTAGCTCGCCGTGAAGTTATTGCAAGGGCTGGTGGACGTGAAAGCGAATCTCTTACCTTTGGCGGAGCTAGTTGGCGTGATATTCCACTAAAATTGGAATCAGGTAAATGGGTAATAGAGCTAACCTTCACTGAGATTGGCTTTTTCAGGGCGAAGGCATACGTTGTTGATCCAGATGGGCATCAACACTGGCCTGATGGTTCAGACGTTGGCATTTCAGTCTTACCGGATAACCTTAGAAATGGAAACACCATTTATTGCGCATTTCCAAGAATGTTTGGTGCTTCTCGCGAGTGTACCAAAACAGCAGATGCGATAAAAGAATCTGAATACAGACAGATGGAGAATGAAGGTATTACAGTTATTCCAAAGAGTGGCACACTGCGGGATGTAACTGCTCAATTGGATCACATCATTGGCGTTTTGGGATGCAGGATATTGCATTTACTCCCCATCGGCCCTGTGCCTACAGTAACTGCCAAAATGGGTAGATTTGGAAGCCCCTATGCCATTCAGGATTTAACCGCCATTGACCATGCTTTAATAGATTTTGACCAACGCACTACTGGAGTTGAGCAGTTTAGGGAACTAGCTGATGGAGTACACCTGCGGGGTGGCCAACTCTTTTTGGACATCGTTATCAACCATACTGGCTGGCATAGCACTCTGATGGAATCACATCCAGACTGGTTTGAGCGCAATGAGGATGGCACTTTCAAAAGCCCCGGAGCTTGGGGAGTGATATGGGGGGACTTAGTAGAGTTAGACCAACATCTACCAGAACTATGGGAGACCACAGCCGAATCGCTACTAGAATGGTGTAGGCGAGGGGTAGACGGATTCCGCTGTGATGCTGGATATATGGTTCCTCTCCCAGCATGGCAGTACATAATAGCAAAGGTTAGAGAGCAATTTCCAAATACAACATTCCTCCTTGAAGGGCTGGGGGGGGCATGGGATCTAACAGAATCGCTTTTGACCGAAGGGGGTATGCAGTGGGCGTACTCTGAATTGTTTCAAAACTATGAGCCAGCACAAGTTTCAGGATATATAGATCACGTCTTACGGCAGAGTAGCCGAATGGGGCCATTAGTCCATTACAGCGAAACTCATGACAATTTGCGTTTGGCAGAAAAAGGTACTAATTGGAGCCTGATGCGTAACAGACTCTGCGCCCTGTCCAGTCAAAGTGGTGCCTATGGCTTTACTTGTGGAGTAGAGTGGCTTGCAACAGAAAAAGTAGATGTCCATGAAGCAAGGGGCATGGCATGGGGTAATACTACAAACATTGTTAGTGAACTATCAACATTAAACCACCTGATTTCAACTCATCCCTGCTTTCAGGATGGAGCAAGGGTAGAGCGCATAAGTAGCGTGGATTCTTGGGTTTTGGCCCTTACCCGGCACAGTGTCGATGGGATAGATTGCGGACTGGCAATAGTCAACTTAGATGCACACTCCAGGCAAACATTTCAAATACAACGTGCGACATGGGATTCCCTGGGGTCTCCAAACAGAGATTTATTAAATCAGGAATCACCCAAACTCGAAATCAGGGAAGACATTGTAATAATTGAGTTAATGGAAGGTTCCAGCTACTTCCTATCTGGTCGGATAGAGCCAATTGGAATGCAAGGTCAGGAATATAAAGATGCAAGAGCCAGGTCCGCATGGGCAATCCAGAACTTGTCAGAACAAATACCAATGGAATCGTTTGGAAAGTTTGACTGGAAGGAGTTGGCTAAACTGGTAGACAAAGACCCACTTGCCTTTTTGGCCACTCTACCCCACTTAGAGCCAGACCTACAGCCACAAACAGGCTTAGTTGAACGTATTCAAAACGCAATAAATAGTCATGCCTATCCACAAGCACTGCTATGGACACCCGAAGACCTCAACCGCATTTTTTTGGTTCCCCCAGACCATGCAGTATTAATCAGAGATGACTTGCCCTTTGAAGTAACAATTTCATTGCCTGGTAGCGATACCATTAACCTGCGGTCTATCAAAGCCGGAGGGCATCAGATAGCTTCATTGCCTCCGATCGAGGGCAAATCCACAACAGAAGATTCGCTGATCGAGCTAAACAGATTTAGCGAGTCTGGTGGTAAGAGAACGACAGGGGTGATGCGCTACATATCAAAAGCCGTGGTTTCAAAATCTGCATCGCCAGAAAGAGGGCATGGGTTTGGCTATTTAGGCCAAGGAGCAAAGCACAGCCAAAAGTCTGAGTCAAAGCATCCCGCCTCAAAGAAAACAAATGCTGTCGCGTTGGTGAGAGGACTCAGTAGCGTTAAGCCAGATTCGGCACCACACAAAGGCGAATCTGAAATACAGCAACCTGAACCTATTCAAAGGCTCCGCAACGATGCTATTGCACTTCTGACAAATGGACGGGGTGCTATGGCGAGGCTCCACGCCGACCTGGGTCGTATTAACAGTAAGTATGACTGTGCCCTTGGAGTAAACCTACATCCTACAGCACCATGCGACCGCCACATTTTTATTAAGAGAATTAGGGTGTGGGCAAATGCTGATGGTTTTATTACTGCACTAAATGGTGAGACTCTGATAAGGTTCCATGCCGGCCCCCCTGCAGAATGGGTATTTTTGGGACATGCAGGTGATGGCAGGGCGGCAGAAATTTATCTCACGGCAGATTTGTTGCCGGGGACAAACACTCTGGTACTGCGTTTTGAACGTCCTAATTTGCCTCCCGAATACGGTGGTGATTTACCAGACACAGCCAAAGTGCGCTTAACAGTTCGCCTCGACCTCGAAGACAGATCATTTCATCAGGAAACAAAAAAATGGGATGGAGCGGGGGAATATCTAACAGGAATAACAAATCCAAACCAAAATGGCTTTGTGTTTCAGCCAGCAATGGATCGCCATCTGAAAGTAAAGTCAGATTTTGGTACATTCAACATGGATCAAGAATGGAGCCTAAACCTTCCACATACCATAGAGGGCACAAGAGGGCAGACCGACTGCGGAGATGCCTGGAGTCCAGGCTGGTTTGACATCGAATTACCCAAAGGCAAAGTTGTTCACATAATTGCGACTGCAGAAAATGAAATGCCTACCGACTGGGCAGACTTTCAAACGGTTCGGCAGAATGCCTTGACTCCCTTGGCAGAGCTCGCAAAAACACATTTTGAACACTGCCTCATACCCAACCTCAGCGCATTCATTGTGGAGCGGGATGGCGGAGCGTCTGTCATAGCCGGGTATCCTTGGTTTTTAGACTGGGGGCGAGACACTCTTATTGCATGTAGGGGTCTAATTGCATCAGGGCTTGCGGAGGAGGCCGGTCGGATTTTGATAACCTATGCCGCCCTAGAAAAATTTGGAACGTTGCCCAACATGCTAAGCGCAGATAGCACTGCCAACAGAGATACTTCGGATGCCCCACTGTGGCTTGCCCTAGCTTCCATTGAAGCCACAAACGTGCTTGGTGACAAATTCCTAAAAACACAATTGCCAGATGGACGTAAGCTAATTGACGTATTGCAGGCTATAGCAGAGGGATATGTTGCCGGTACCCCAAATGGAATACGAGTTGACCATGAATCGGGGCTTGTTTGGAGTCCTCCTCATTTCACTTGGATGGATACAAATTATCCTGCGGGTTCTCCTAGAGAGGGCTACCCAGTAGAAATTCAGGCACTCTGGCTCTGCCTACTGAGATTTCTGAGTGATAAGCTACCAAAGACAAAGGCTCTAAGGTGGCAGGATATGGCATCTCTAGTTGAGTCTTCCATCGAAAAATTCTGGCTCCCATCCGAAGGGTTTTTTGCGGATGTCTTGATTGCCCCTGCTGGTCGCTCTGCCAAAGATGCTTGGCCGGCTGACCATCTGCGCCCCAACCAGTTATTTTTAATATCCTTGGGCATTGTGCATGGAGTAAGAGCGCAGTCCGCAGTTATAGCCGCATTGAGACACCTGCTGATACCAGGAGCTATTAGGAGCCTGGCTCCACTACCAGTAAAAACTTCACTACCTGTTCATGTCCCTTGGGGTCTCCTAAATGATCCTCACCGACCATATTGGGGGAGCTACGAGGGGGACGAGGACACACGCCGTAAACCAGCCTATCACAACGGCACAGCTTGGGTATGGCCACTTGGAACTTTCTGCGAGGCCCTGGCCTTGGCATGGCCAGGAGACCAGTCTGCTAAAAATGCGGCGATGGCAATATTGTGTAGTGTTGACAACCTACTTGCAGAAGGTTGCGTTGGACATTTGCCGGAAATAGTTGACGGAAATGCTCCACATACTCACAGGGGATGTGATGCACAGGCGTGGAGTCTTAGCGAAGTTATTCGAGCTTGGAGAGTAGTTTCGGACATGCGGCAATCCTTTCAACACTGGCAATAGTATGTCTGGGAGAAACTTTTTTACTGGCACTCTTGGGAGATAGGTTTGGAAAAGCGACCAGCCATATTTGTGGATCGAGATGGCACATTAAATACAGAAGTTGACTACTTACATCGACCAGAAGATGTGATTATCACACCCGGAGCGGCACGCTGGATTGCCTGCCTGAATAAAAGAAATGTGCCAGTAATAGTCATAACAAACCAGAGCGGAATAGGAAAAGGTAGGTTTGCTTGGGATGATTACTATGCTGTTATGAAAAAAATTGATGAAATACTAGCAGAAAATGACGCTCACATTGATGATGTATACGTTTGTCCATTTCACAAAGAGGGCAAAGGGGAATATAAGCATCCAAATCACCCAAACCGAAAACCTAACCCAGGGATGATTCTTTCAGCGGCCTCAAAACATCATATAGACCTAGAACTATCTTGGATGATAGGAGACAAGCAAATTGATTTAGAGGCAGGCCGGAATGCTGGATGTAGAGTAGCACTTGTCAAAACAGGATATGGAAACGGCGTAACCCCCAAATTGGCAGACCTAGTGGCAGATAATTTAGGAATGGCAATTGAAACCATACTTTCCTTCAGTCCTCATACCAAGTAGAGCTGAATGGATGCAACTTGGTATAAACTATATTTTGGAGTCCGACATGGCACAACTCAAAACAACCCCTCTCAATACAATTCACAGGTCGCTAGGGGCCAAGATGGTTGATTTTGGAGGGTGGGATATGCCCGTGCAATACCCATCCGGAATTATCAGCGAACACAACACCGTCAGACAAAAGGTGGGGCTATTCGACGTGAGTCATATGGGGGAAATCAGAGTAAAAGGGAAACAGGCATTGGCTTTTTTGGACTGGCTGACTCCCAATTCGGTTACAAAGTTAAATATCAATCAAATCCATTATTCTGGTTTGCTGACGGAAAAGGGCACCTTTGTTGATGATTTTTTGCTTCACAAAATCAGTGATGAAGATTTTCTCTTAGTGGTCAACGCTTCTAATATTGAAAAAGATTTCGACTGGATAAAGAAACATGCCCAACAATGGGATGTTGAAATAATTAACGAATCTGATACCACAGGCCAGGTTGCCCTACAAGGGCCAAGGTCGTTGGATGTCTTGCAGACCCTTGTGGATATTGATCTTAGCCAGATCAAATACTACTGGTTTGCCTTTGGAAACTTCAAAGGAATGCCCACAATGATAGCCCGAACTGGCTACACAGGCGAAGATGGTTTTGAAGTCTATTGCCCATCCGAAAAAACTGAGTGGGTTTGGAATGAAATCATGGAGAGTGGCAAATCCCATGAATTGATTCCAACCGGACTTGGGTGTCGCAACACCTTGCGTTTAGAGGCTAAGATGGCTCTATATGGGCATGAAATAAATGATGAAATTACTGCGCTGGAAGCCGACATGGGCTGGATTGTTAAACTACAAAAAGGTGATTTTTTAGGGCGCGAAGCACTGCAAAAACAAAAAGACGATGGTGTGACTCGCATCTTGGTAGGCTTCAAGATGGCAGAAAAAAGAGATATTGCAAGGGATCACATGCCAGTTGTTGAGGATGGCAAGCAAATCGGTTTTGTCACCAGTGGTGCCCCCAGTGCCACGCTGGGCTTCAATCTCGGCCTAGCGTTAGTACCGACTCGCCTAAAAGAAGTTGGAACAATGATAAATATCGAAATACGAGGGAGGGCATGTCCAGCAGAAGTTATTCCAACTCCCTTCTACAAACGCGTTAAGTGATGCAGTAAAATATAATATTATGCAATCAAACAACAATCACATGCTAGGAGGCACAATGTACCCCGCAGACCTGAAATATACACTCAACCATGAATACATAAAGCCATTGGGCGATGGCACCGCCATCATGGGTATTACAAGCTATGCACAAGAAGCCCTTGGTGACGTTGTTTTTGTAGAGCTACCGGAAATAGGCGGCTCTTTTGATGCCGGCGATGAGATAGGTACAGTTGAATCAGTCAAAACAGTTTCTGAATACTTTATGCCAACAAATGGCGACGTTGCCGAAATAAATAGCGAACTTGAAGCACATCCAGAGTATGTTAATGAAGACCCATACGGAAAAGGCTGGTTCGTAAAGATCAAGCTCAACGGCGACATCAATTCCGACCTTATGGATGCTACCGCCTACGAAAACCACGTAGCAAGTGAAAGCCATTAACAATTATTTCCTCATAGTCGCCCCCAATACCTGTAGCCGGTCATGTGGGTTGCGTAATAGTTAGTGGTTAGACTATGTTACTATTTTCACCAAATCTTCGACGAGGGTGCAGGTAAGGAATAGGTGTCTATGCTACATTTTTGTAATTCAGCCACAATTTTTTTCATGCTAGCTAATAGCGGTGCGTCAAGTGTTGGTGAGGCTCGCCATCCGGGGTCACAAATCTCGATACCGTCACCTATACAATTACAGGATGCTGCCAAAATTAACCATCTAAAACGACTAATAGAAGCCGCCGAAAAGGCATTGGCGGCAGATGACAAAGAAGCGGCTTACGATCGGATGGATGAAGCCGATGTCTATATGGCCGATTGGCCTATGGAACTTCTTGTGCATGAGGAGGTCGCCCCCCTTCTTGAGAGGATAAATGTCATCCGCAGGGAGCTAGGAGATGATGTAGATGATGCAGGTATAAATATTTCAGAAGATGAAATTGGGGTATTGACCGAGGTGGCTCTAAAAACAGAATTAGAATTGGTAAAAGCCGCAGAAGCCGATACCGAATTTGACTTTCCCATCGATCTAAATAGCAAAGTCCTAACGTGGGTAAGTGCCTACTCTTCGGGCAAGATAAAGGACTATGCACAAAATAGCCTAACCCGCGGCACTAAATATATGCCTATGATCCTCCAAGTATTAGCAGAAGAAGGCGTACCTCTAGATTTAGCTTTTTTGCCAATTGTAGAGTCAGGCTTTAGGAACGATGCACGGAGTACAGCAAAGGCTGTTGGGATGTGGCAATTTATTGCATCGACTGGAAAAACCTACGGACTTCGCATAGATAGCTGGGTGGACGAAAGACGCGATCCGCTTAAAGCTACTACAGCCGCCGCAAGATTTCTAAAAGACCTACATGAACGAACAGGGGATTGGTACCTTGCACTCGCTGGATATAACGCAGGGCCTGGCACAGTTTCCAAAGCAATAAATGGCACTGATAGCCAAAATTTTTGGGACCATGCTCGATCAAAGTTCCTACGTAACGAAACCAAGAGCTATGTGCCACAATTTTGTGCCGCAGTATTAGTGGGCAAGCACCCAGAGAGGTTTGGACTGGAGGTAACTCAGTTAGAGCCGTTTGTTTTTGAAACGGTTCAGATCGAAAAATCAATTGGATTAAATACACTCGCCTTGCGCGCAGGTATCAGCACAGAAGCACTAAAAGACCTAAACCCCGAATTGATTCGCAGAATCACACCACCAAGGCCATACTCCCTGAGAGTGCCTGTTGGAAAAGGTGAAGAAGTACTCCAAGCAACGACAGCAATCCCAGCGACAGAGCGACTAGAACTCAGAGCATATAAAATTAAGCAAGGTGACAACCTGGCAAAAGTATCAGCACGCTATAACGTAACCCCTGAGGAATTGCTTGACATCAACAACATAACCCGATCCCAGTTTAGGGTGGGAAGAAATATCCAAGTTCCAGTAATCGTCAAGATAAACCAGTCGACAAAAAAGTAGCTTACCTAGGTCAGAGATACAACCCAAATTCCGCAAAAAATTTAACCTATGAGGGTAAGAAATTGCGAAAACCTTGTTGTTTCAAGCATTTATTTGACCGTCTGTCGTTA
>WRHW01000032.1 GCA_009783055.1 Holophagaceae bacterium | reverse complement strand
CCTATGGAAAAAAAAGGCAGTATACCCAAAGCAAAACCCTTACCTGAGACAACAACAACCTTTACGCCAAGTAACCTCTAGCAAGTATGCACAGAGCCCCTCTCTGACACCACTTATCCCCGGATACTAATCGGACTTCACCATGAACACATCTCTAACAACCTCTCAACCACAAACATCCCGAACCAGGCCAATCGTCTTTTTTTCTTGGCTCATGTTTGTGTTTTTTACGATGCTAACAACAAACCAATCCTTACCAGCCCAGCAAAACACAAATTCTCAAGACAAAATCTATCATTACGCTTACATAAATAAGGATAACAAAATAGCACAAGGACTAAGTACCCTACCACCAGAACAAATGGTGCCGAAAGGATTTACATTTTTAGGTACGATCAACAAAATTCAAGAGCCAAAAGAACCAATACAAAAAGCTTCCCCAACTGTAGACGCATTAGTCACTTTTGCAGAATTAACATTTGGAACTTTTGGCAACATCATTGAAAAAAGTGGAAATGCTTTGGCATCTCAGCTAATCCAATACATTCCAAACCAAAATTCCTTCAAAGGAGACCCAAAAGACCCATTCGGCTCTGTAGCTCGCAATTTGAAGGATTTGGTCGATAAGGCAAACCATACAATTCGCCACAATCCAGGTTCGATAATCAGACCTGTGGCACAAGCAGTACAAGAAGCTGTCACAGTCCAAAAACAGGCTGAACAGCAAACTACAAAAAAGTAACCCCGGGTCTTTGGCCCTGTCTTTTAAAACTTAAAGGACGCACCATGAAAAACACACTTGTTAGAAACTCTAACGCCCACAGCAGTTACAGCCAGAACACGATAGCGATCAACTGGCAACCTTTTACTAAACAAAAAATCCTGCTCTCACCAAAAAAGCCCATATCGCTCTAGGCTTCTCAATATCACTTGATAAAGAGTCTGGTTGAAAACTTCAACAAAGGAGACCTCTCTATGGACAATTGTCTCAAAACCACCCTCGATAGAAAGGGCTGCCAATGAACGAACAAATCTACATGAAATACACCTTTGTGCTAATCATAGTCGCGATCATTTCGATCATTGGCCTGACCATAGTCAATGGCCTCAAGGTCGCGCCCATCCCATCTGAAGTCATCAAGACCCTTTCAATATTCTTGTTCGTAATGACCGGCGCATTCTTCATACCAATGATCAAGCGTCTCTTCACAAAGGCTCAGTAACCCTGGCCAGTAACCATTTTCCTTGGAGAAAACACCATGAACCGCCCTTTTACCCTCGACCGCGATCTGCGCGCTGTCAACCAAATCACAGATGCCTGTGACCTGCTGGCCTTGTCGCCCCAATACAGAAAAGAAGTAGCCCAAATCGAAAAAATTCTTAGCAAAGTGCAAAAACAAATTTCTCATTCACTTTGTGAACTAGAGAAGAAATATCGAATTGACGGAGACCAGGATTCTTGTCAATGCACAGAATCCAAGCCGACACCTGTCAGGAAACGGCCCCTGAAGCCCAAACTCATTCAAAAAGCCGTCTCAAAACCCACCAGATCAACAAAGACTGTTGCCAAACCTGTCACCAAGACTGCCTCAAGAAATTCCAAGCCAGCTCTCTTGGCCAACAAGAAACGTCGATAGCCGCCTTGTTTACACAATAGATACCAACCTTCATTTACTGATTATTAACGAATATGACTCTCGACATCTTTTTTTGGCACTACAGATCGCAACTGCCTCAATACGCAGGAATGCACGAGGCTGACATCTTCATGTGTACCTGCGGCACCAGATTCGTTGCCAAGACCACCTGCTCACCACGTTACTACCTTTGTTCAGCATGGCCCTGCCCCTGTTGCAACACCAAAGGCGAAATGTGTCTCGAGCCACATGTAATGGAAAGGCTAAAATTGACCGATTCAAGTCCTAGCGACCCACCACCACGAGAAAAGGGACAATGGCCATGACCCATACAAACGACTGGATAGACCTCAAAGTAGACTTCGAGAAACACACCATCATGGGAGTAGAATTCCCAGAATCCACAAATTTAGAAAGTTTATCTTCAGCAATGTATTCAGCTACTTGGGAAGGATTCAAACCTACTATAAGTCACATTACGATATTAAGAGATTATTACGCAGGAAAAATATCAAGAGACGATTTAAGAAAAGCAATATCGGAGCTATATAATGCCTAAAAATTCATCATCAAATAAAAAAAGGATTCCCCATGCAACTCATAATCGCCGAAAAACCCAAGGTTGGAAGGGAAATCGCTTTAGCCCTTGGCGTTAAGGGTAAAGCCTTAAAAACTCACATCGAAGATACTACTAAAAAAATCATCATCACTTGGGCAATCGGACATTTAGTAACCCTAAAAGAACCAAATGAAATCAATGAAGACTGGACTTATTGGAGTTGGGACTCTCTACCAATGGATCCAGAAACCTTCCCACTAAAACCAGTTACATCTACTAAAGTACAGTGGACAGCAATCAAAACACTTTTGAAACGACCTGATGTTAAAGAAATCGTCTGTGCAACTGACGCTGGGCGAGAAGGTGAACTGATCTTCCATTACATCTACAAATTATCTGGTTGCAAAAAGCCCGTCAAACGCCTCTGGACCAGCTCCATGACAACATCAGCTCTCAAAGAGGCTTATGAAAAAATAAAACCCATTGAGCATTACCAAGGCCTTTTGGATGCCGCAATTTCCCGCTCTGAATCTGACTGGCTAATAGGACTTAATGGAACCAGAGCGATAACGCTTCACTCAAGAAACCATACCGATACAACTTATGCAGGCGTATGGAATGTAGGCAGAGTAATCACCCCTACCCTAGCAATAATCGTCAATAGGGAACGTGCAATAGCAAATTTCGAGCAACGAGACTATTGGACCTGCATTCCCATTCAACTCATAACGAGGTTTTGAGTCATATTGGGGGGTCTATATCGAGGGCTTGGTAGAGTTTACGCTGTGAATCGAGTATTTCGCCTATCCTAAGCTTGCGCCCTTGGGTTTCATAGCACTCAATCAAGTCGAGTTTGTCTAGCAGGCTTGCCATCGTGTAGTCCTTGTATAGATGAGAGCGTTGCATTTGGTTGTTTAGGTAGGACAGATATATCAGTGCCACAAATTCGACAAACAGCTTGCCGTTGAGACTTTGCTCTGAGGAAACCAAAGTCCGCCGCATGGAAAGCCTTTCTTTGATGTTGCCAAATGCCTTTTCTATCAAGTCCTTTTTGCGATAGAGTTCCAGTGCCTTTATCGAATCCATCTTTTCATTGCTTAAGAGTGCAAAGAACCCATAATACCGCCTGGTCTCTCTGACTGCCGCCTCATTCACTTTCACCTGCATACCACGTGACGGGGTATCCTTTACAAAAAAGTATTTGCCATACAGCTTTTCATGCTCTGCCACCCGCTTGCCGGACAGTAGCTCTTGCCTAAGACCTATCAGTTTGCGGTCAAAGTTCTTCTGGTCTTCTGCCGCCCTGTCAATGTTGTAATACAGATGGATATAAATCCTACGTTTCTTTTCCATGACGTCCTTTTTGTATGGCCGTGTCTGTGCATAGTTCCATTCGCTTGGGACAGTGATTGAATATAGCTGATAGGCTTCGCTGTAATATTCAAATGTCCTGAAATCGTCATAAACTTTGTCCAGCTCATTTTGAACCAGCTTGAGGCCTGTCCTTACAGATACCAGAAACTTTAAGTGCTCTTTGAACAGCCCGTTGATGTTTTCGGCACTATAAAAGCCTCTGTCCATAACCAGCTTCACTTTCTCAAAACCCAAATCACCCATATCAGCCAATAGCGTTTTCACGGTCTTTACGTCTGGTATGTTGCCCGACAGTTTCCTGTAGTAGAGTGGGAGCCCTGACTCCTCTCCAAATAGCATTGCTAAATTAATCTGGGGGAGCCTGTCGCCTTCTTTGTTGAAACCATACTGCGCCTGCTTCAAGGTTTCTGAATAGCTGGAAATAGATGTGGTGTCGTATACCCAATACTCCCGTTCTACACGTCGCCTGCCCTGTAATCGGAAAAACTGCTGGATGGCACTTTCAGTCACTCCCATAAATATTTCGCTACTACGCTGTGAACTAATGTCCTCTCCATTAGGATGCCTGTGGGTAATACCCCACTTCTCAAACCTATAGAGCGGGTTTTTGTCCTCCAATACCAGGTAATACACTAAAGAAAGCATCTGCTTATACGTGTCGGGAAAACAGCGACGCAGGTCATCTGTCAGTCCCAATTTGCCACCTATTTCATCCAGCAGATAGGTTGCACCGTAAAAAAGACGCGTGCTCAAGGTAGCTTGCTTTGGCTTGGCGGGCGGCTTTGGCACTTTTTCTTTCTTCATACGGCCATCGGTGGGGACAATTTCGTTGCTCTCTTTGTCCAGCCGCCCAACCAAAGTACGCTTGCTACGGGACTGCTTCTTCTCTTTGTCCCACCATGAAACAGATTGGTAGGCATAGGTAATACCTGACCGTGAATCCCGCTGTAGTACGATAGCCATCAACACCTCCATCGTTATGTGTATCTCTATAATAACACATAACGATTGGTTTGGCAATAACCTTTTTTAACCTTAAACCACTGCCACAGCCTACCTCACTGATACTCTGCTACACTCTCGTTATGCGTTTCATGGGAATCCAGGGTGTATAGCAGTTCATTATTTTGAGGTACACCCATGTTGAAAATGCAATAATGTCATTGTTTTTATCGGTTTTATCGCCGAAATAAATCATTGTGGCCACCAATATGCCGTTTCCCTTTTCAGATATGATAGGCTATGATTGTCAACTATTTTTGAGGTAAAGATGGTTCTCGCAAAACTCCCCAAAAAACATTTCATTCTTTTTTACTTTTTTTCCCTTCTGCTAACTTTCGGTTGCGGTGGTGGAAACAATAATGTTACAGAATCATCAACCCGTTCAGTAACTGGGGTAGTTACTTATTCGCGATTACCAATTAAAGTTGATAGCAACGGTTTTCCCCAAGGTTTAGATACACCTGATAATTCTGTAGAAATGCCACTCCGCGGAGTATACGTTAGAGTGGTATTTGCAGATGAAGAAACAATGCCAGACGAATCAAAAGTAACGGTTTGGCGTGTTTACGATGGAACACATACCAATAGTGATGGCGAATACACAATGTTATTGCCAGACGACAGCACCTTGCCGACCTTTGTTGAAATCCATAGTGTAATGAATTATTCAGGTTACGATGTGCGAATAATCGCCGACCCCGCTGGTATCAACAGTCAAATTCCTCAGGCAGATAGGGTTATTTACTCATTGCGAAAAGGAATTGACGGATCATCGCCACAGGATAACCCAATGCCAGCAGTGGCATTAGAAGGCGATGTCGAGCTAGATTTTCAAATCGGACTAGACGAAAAATGGTGGATTACACACTCTTCAGTAAAATTTGCACCAGATGCCCAACTAGAATCCGCTGGCACAGGTAGCAAAGTTGCCGCAATTCTTGATACGGTTTATTCAGCTTCAGCGCATATAGGTAATCCCTCGCCCGGAGGCACTCTAGACTTACATTATCGACAAAACATTACAGAGCCAATGGGAACATATGTTGAATATGACAGAGAAAAATTCCCACTAGCGTATGAGCCTTCCACTTCTACCGGAGGTGGCTATTTACATTTTTTTGGTAGTGTTAGGGGAGGAGCAGAAAACGAAAAAAATGACGCTTGGGATGAAGGTATCATACTTACAATGCTGGCTAGGAATTCTATAAGAAGTGCTCAAATGCCGCTTCGCTTTCAATTCCCTCCAAAAAAATTTGTTGACGTTAGCGACACTAGAAACGCGCTAATCACATCGAATCTCCATCCCACTATGGCAATGGCAGAAGGGTTACCCGAAGCTATGGCGGCCATAGTTCTCAAAACTCCCTATCTCACTTCAGGCTCCGGAACCGCCATCAAAGACATCCGGGATATTTCAGGATTGCCTCTTGATATTTTTTGTGGTCAAGTAATTACTGCTTTCACTTGGGAGTTAGCACTAAAAGCAAATAGCATCAATTCGCCTGGCGACCCCAACGCTTGGGATAAAATTGTTCCAAACTCCCTTTTTCATTTTTATTTACTTCAAAACCAAATGACCGACAGTGATGATTCTGGCTCGTCCGAAATTTTTGATCTTCCCAGTCTATTTACTCAATTAAAACGTTTGAATGAGGAATATGGATATTTAGAATCAGTAAATTTATCAGAGGTATTCACAGATGCAGTTATCTCTCAGATGGCTACACCATTTTTTGGCAATATTTGGCCAAGGCCCAAAGACGGGGCATTAAGAACGTTTATCACCGACTGGGGTAGCGATCCAGATTCAACAGTTGTTCCGATACCAAGCTTCATTTTAAGCATGTCAGACTCAGAGCTAGATGCCGAAGGTAATTATTCAAACATAACCTCCAAACAAAACTTCACATCAAAATTTACCCTTAGCAAAGATGTAGCCTATCGGTTGTCTGTCAGCGCAGATCCGCCACTACCAGCAGGTGCAGAAATCGAAGTTCAAATAAACGGAAATACTTTTTTTTCATATAAGTTCAACTCCGCATCTCCAGAGCCAAAAAGAATAGTATTAATTGGGAATTCTGATACACCCCTGTCATATCTTTTTGACTTTCGCCTCATTAGCCCCAAAGTAAAAGTAAATAGAGACACAACAATAGCAGTGCGACTTGACCCCTCCTATTAGGGTCAATTTCTCGTATCGCGACGTTCTTTCAGAGAGGCACAAATGGACATAAAACCGGCCATAGAAATACTACGGCAGAAGGTCCCATTTGCTCCGGAATTAGCCATAGTTTTAGGCTCAGGTTTTGGGTCACTTGCAGATTGCCCCGAAACCAAAAGTGGAACCACAATTAATTTTAGAGACTTGCCCGGATTTACTGACCAAACAGTAATCGGGCACTCCGGCAAGATGTGTTTTTGTGAATTTGAAAAAAAGAAAATTGTATTACAAGCCGGACGATTTCATTTTTATGAAGGCCATCCAATGTCCCTTGTCACCGCGCCAATGCGGATATATGGATGCCTTGGAGTCAAGGCCATATTGCTCACAAACGCCGCAGGTGCTCTTAACCCCAGTTTAGATGTTGGCTCGCTACTAATCATCAAAGATCACATTAACATGCAGGGCACAAACCCACTCATAGGTCCAAATATCGAACCGGGCTCCAGATTTCCAGATATGTCAAACCTATATGATAAAAATTTAAGACAACAGTTGCAAGTTGCTGGTGCACAGTGCAATCAAAATCTAAAAGAAGGCGTTTATGTGGCAGTAACAGGGCCAAGTTTTGAAACACCGGCAGAAGTCAACGCCTTTCGATTGCTTGGGGGAGATGCCGTTGGAATGAGTACCGCTCCCGAAGCCATAGTCGCCAAACATGAAGGGATGCAGGTTGCGGGCGTTTCATGTATTTGTAATATGGGTGCAGGTATTTTGGAAACACCGCTCAGTCACATGGATGTATTAAACACATCTAAAACGATTGCCACCGTATTTGAAACAATAGTAAGAAAATTTGTCCGGAACTTGGTAATCGCAACTGGGCCTAAAATTTTGCGCTAAAGCCAAGACCATGTAAATTATTTTGTGTATATAGCAATTTAACTTATTGTAGTTCAGTGTTAATTCCAACATATTTGCATCCAACTTTTGGCCACTGATCACTTGCCACTTGTGTCCTTGGGGTGTATACGGCAAACACAAAAGCCTTGGCAATTATGAACAACCAAAAGTAATATCCCTACAGCACCCTAACCTGTTTTATCACCGCTCCAAGCTCTAAGGACTCCAAAATTTTCATTGCTCTGTCCAAGTCTTCCAATTCACCTACCCTTGTATATTTTCCTGTCAAGTGTGGCGTTGCATTTAGAGTAAAGAAAAACTGACTGCCTCCTGTATCCATGCCCGATAGAGCCATACCGACACTGCCAGGGCCATACCAGTCCAAGCTGTTTTCGCACCTCACGTTATATCCGGGTCCGCCATCCATGGTGTCTCTGGGGCTTCCCATCTGCACCACAAAGTCGGGAACGATACGGGGAACTCGCCTGCCATCAAAAAATCCTTTGCGTGCAAGCAATACTAAATTTGCAACATTCATTGGGGCGTTGATAGGATTTAAGTTCATCACAACAGAACCATGCTCTTCAAATTCAACCTGAATGCGAACTGGATTATTTTTTCTGAGTAGTTCTTGTGCAAGGCTTAGTATATCCTCATCAATCTTTGCTGGCAGTGGTGCCTTTGGCCATTGGCATTCATGGCCTAGTTTGTTTAGTTCCCTCCAAGCATCCAGCCTTGCAGTCCATGATGGATGTTCGAGTAATTTTTTAAGCAGTTCTATATGTCTTTCTGGATTTAGTTTCCATTGAGACATTGCCTTTATCAAATTTTGAACGCTGTCATATTCCTCTATACTCCAAGTGCGTTTGATGAATGTATCTATTTCTTTATCTTTTAGTGCCTCTTTGAGTTGCTCCACTGCTAGGGATCTTGCTACGGGATCACTGCCAACCAATAAAGACTTTCTCCACCCTGAAAGCAATTTGGGGCGATGTTTTTCTATTGCCGGCAGTAGCATTGCCTTCAACAGTGGAGAAAGGTTTTTGTCTTTAATAACTAAATCCAATGATTTTGACATTTCTGACGTTAGCGTTGCGAACCTAGTCAAGGACTGAAACCCATACCACTGAGCAAGCGGATCGCTGTCTGTTATCCAAGGAGCTCCGATTCTTTCTACATAGTCTCGGGGAGCCGGATTGGGCACTCCTTCTGCCAGTCGCGACATAATACCAACATGAGACTGTGTCAACGTATCTTCGCTAGGCGACTTCATACCCAAAGCTGTCCAAAATGGTGAGTCGCAACCTAGTTCCAATTTACCTGGAGGCATTAATTCGCTACGTTTTGGCCAAGGCACCCTATTCCAAGCATCCATTAGAGCGAGTATGGCATGAGGTGTTGCTTCGATAAGTGCCGGTTTTTGGATATTTTTTCCGGCCAAGCTCGTGCGAAGCCAAGAAACCATCGCCCTTAAAGAATCCTCCGGCGAGGTTTTTTTATAGCTTTCCCAAATTGAGTTGATTTTTTTTATCTGTTCAGGCTCAATTGCTCCAAGCATGGCGGTTGTAAAAAGTGTCTCTAACCGCAGATGCTTTGGCCAAGATGCCATTTCGTCCAGTCCCAAATCTGCAAGGCCATCAATTGCCTTATTACTTCTGAGGCGGTTGAGAAAATAAAAGGAATTAAATCTTTCCGTATACGTACTCGCAATTGTAGCTTTTTCTAGCCATAGTGCTTCGGTTGGCTTATCTAACTCTGGGGGCAAGAGCAAAGGGGCATTCACACCCTGAACACGCCTTAAAGCTAATTCCCATCTCGCCCTATCAGATTCAGGCAGTAGCTTGAGTTCTCTTTCAGAAAAGGCTGGAATTTGTCGCCTCCATTCGGCCCAAAGAGCTTCAGGCTGAGAAAAATGTGGCGTTTGAGCCAATAATGGAAGTGTCAGGAGAGAAAAAAGGAAAAAACGCATAACAAACCTCAAGAGACTGTTCCTATTATTCTAACTAGATGGTATGTTGGTTTTCGATGAAAGATTGTAAGGGAGTAATTGTCACAGGACAACAGATTGGGGCTGGGTGGTCTCCCGCCCTCTCTGTAGTTAAAGCCTTGACTGCATATTCGGTGGCAAAACAGCGAGGATTGGAGCCTGTCTATTGGCTGGCAGATGAAGATCATGACCGCCTTGAAGTGGCAAACGTTGTTGCATTTCACGGGAACAGAATTATCCGACATCGTTTTCAGTTTTCCGCCCCGGAAGGGACAGCAACAGGATGGCTGGAATGGACAAAAAGCCACCAGTCGGAGGCTCAGAGCCTTTGGGGTAAATTGCCAGAACCAACAGAGCCAACCCTGAGGGAACACGTGCTGGCATTAGGCAAGCCTCTCTGGGATAGAGGGATAGTGCCATTCAGCCCTACAAAGGATATAGACCGAATTTCCGTTCAAGCCGAACTGGAACGGTGGCGTGCGATGGAACTGGAAAAAGAACTTTGCCAGCGGGCTAGCATACTCGAATCAAAGGGGGAGCAGTTAATCCTAGACCCACTCAAACAATCGACATGGTTTTCGCTTGACCCAACTACCGGTAAACGAAGTCGTTTAGAGCATGGACAAGCATTTCCCACAGGTCATTGGCTTAGTCCAGGGGCCGCCATTCGCCCCTTGCTACAAAGTCTGGTGCTTCCGGTTGAAGCTGTGGTTTTGGGGCCCGGCGAAAGAGCTTATTGGCAATTGATTGAACGGGTGTGGGAGCGGGTTGGGATAAAAAAACCTCAAATAATTCCAAGGCCATCTGTATATGTGCTGGATGGCAATTCATATGATATTTCAGTAGAGGAATTGGATGCGCTACGGCTTGGCCGGTGGGAGGCATTGGCTCCTACCCTGCACGTAAAACCATCTACTATGGCCTTCCCTGAACCTTCTGCTGGTTGGGGTGTTGCCATCAGCAATCGTTATCAAAAACAAATTGAACTATTGCAGACACGCCTGCAACGACTTGACCTGCGCCTTGCTAAGGAAGTAGCAGAAAAACGGATCGGAAAGAATATCGAAAAACTGCGCCAGACTCTTTTTCCCTTCAATAAACCTCAAGAGCGTGTAATCCCAGGCTGGTACTGGCTGAAAAATAAATCCCTGCTTGATGCCTTGGAAAAAGCCATGTTAGACGCTAAGGAAAAACACCTGATTATCGTTGATGAACAAGAAACATTGTACAATGGACTTTTATGAATAATGGGGGTGGTTGTTGTCAAAACATGTGCGAATGTTCAAGTCTATTATTACAATCTTTGCATTCCTTTTTTGTATGCCCCTCATGGCCAATGAGAAATCTATAGCTATATTGAAGCCTAAAATCCAAAACGAAGCCAATGACTACTATAGTAACGACAAAGAAAAGGCCACAAGGGCATTTCGTTGGTTTTTTCAAAATGAAGGCCACGAAGTGTATAGCAATTTTAGGCCGGATGTTTACGAAACTTTTGGAGTGCCAAATGGTTATCAAAGCGACAAACTGTATGACGAAAACATCGCCATAGAAATAGGCAAACACTTAAAAGTACAATTGGTCTGCATTTCAGAAATAGGTAATAACACTTCCGGTGCTTGTTTTGTAAACTGTAAAATAATTGACGTAGAGGCCGGCAAAATTATTTCGGCTGGTAGTGTGCCTTGGGACAGAAAAAAAGGGGGGCTAAATTCCATTTCAATACCTTGCGAAATATTAATAAATAAACTACTGGATTTGGGCAACCTTCGAGCAGTTGAAACAACACACTCAGGAAACGCACTACTGCTCAGAAAAAACAATGTCGGAGATGTATATGTTGCCGGATTTGAACATAGCCCCTTCGGCTATAAAACCGCCACGCTTTGGAAGAACGGTAAGCCCCAACGCCTCTGTGATGGGAAGTCAACTTCAGAAGCCAAGTCGGTCTTTGTTGCAGGCAACGATGTGTACGTGGCAGGGTTTGAAGAAGAAATTATTCCATTCAATCCTCCACCAGATCCACCTGGCATTAGTGTTAGCTACTTGCCCCCACAAAAATACGTTGCCAATGTTTGGAAGAATGGAAAGATTCTCTATCGTTTTGTTCAAAGTGAAAGTCATATTGCTCTTCCGTTGGCCAACTCTGTTTTTGTATCGGATGGCGATGTGTACGTGGCGGGGCGATTTGACGACAAACCTGCCCTCTGGAAAAACGGGGAGCCGCAATTTGTTAATAGCCGGCCTACGCTCCGAAAAAATGGTGAAGCAAAATACCCACAGTACTATGATATTTCAGGTGGGGAGGCTAATGATGTTTTCGTTGCGGGTGGCAATGTTTATTTGGCAGGAAAAACATTTGACAGAGGCAAAATCATTGCCACGCTATGGAAAAATGGGGACTTTATTCCTCTTAGTGATGGGAAAGAGGATGCAGAAGCCTATTCAGTTTCAGTCTCAGGTAACAACGTGTATGTAACAGGGCGCATGTCAAACGGACGCAAATTCGTTCCGGCACTATGGAAAAATGGCGAATTTTCAACCCTTGGCGATGGAGTGAAAAATGGAATAGCCTATTCAGTTTTTGCATCAGGCGATGATGTGTACGTGGCAGGACATGAAACTGGTGGAATAAATGACAGATATTCATTTGCCACTGTTTGGAAAAATGGCAATATCTATTACCGCCTATCCGGAGATCAGCGTTATGGAGGTGCCCAGGCAATATTCCTTAACGGCAAAGATGTGTACGTGGTGGGGTATGAAAGCGTTTCATACTATGGCGGATATCGCAAGATATTACTGTGGAAAAATGGTGCCATTGGCCATTTTCTTCCTATAGGTAGCAAAGATAGAGGTTTCGCAGGTGTTTATTCTGTCTTCGCTAAATGATTGTAAAACATGCCTACAGTACCTCGCCCTTTAGCCAATGTGGGCCTGCCCCTGTTATCTTTACATCCACCAATCGACCAAAAGGCAATTGGGAATCTGCCGAATTTTCTATGTGGACGTTGCGCCACTGGGCGGTGCGAGCCAACCAGTAACCTTGCTCTGAGGGTGTGTGGCTTTCAATACGCACTGGCACAATCTTGCCAACTTCGCGTAGATTGCTTTGCGTTGTAAACTCCGTTTGCCTAGCTTGCAACCGAGCCAGCCTTTCATGTTTGATACTTTCAGGTAAATTGTCTGCCAAATGTAGTGCCGGAGTATCTGGCCTTGGGCTGTAAATGAAACTGAAGGAGGCATCGAATTTGATTAATTCCAAGATTGACATAGTGCTTTCAAAATCTTCATCAGTCTCCCCTGGGAAACCCACGATGAAGTCTGTCGAAAGGCACATGTTGTTGCGCCTCTCACCCAAATATCCAATTCGGTCGATGTACTCCTGAGCAGTATATCCCCTGCCCATGCGACGAAGAATTTTATCAGACCCACTTTGAATTGGCATGTGAAGGAATGGAGCAACCTTGGAAATAGAGGTCAATGCTTGGGCTAATTCCTTGGTGAAATTCATGGGATGGCTCGTGGTAAAGCGAATCCACTCAAGCCCATCGATCTCTGCAATTTTGTATAGCAATTCTGCAAAAGTGCATCCACCGTTATAGCTGTTTACATTTTGCCCCAGTAGCTCCACTTCACAAAAGCCACTGTCAACGACATTTCTTACTTCGGTGAGTATATCTCCCACTGGACGGTGCCTTTCGCTCCCCCTTGTTGTTGGGACGACACAATATGTGCAAGCGTGGTTGCAACCTTCAATTATGGTTATGAGAGCTTTGGGGGAACAACTTCGGCTGATACAGTCCACTGGAAACAAATGATTGTCAGGATAAAAATCTGTATCAATAACATGATTTCCGCCCCCAAAAACATTTGCAACTAACCTTGGTAGTTGCTTTAGTGCCATAGTTCCAACAACCAAATCAACAAATGGGGCACGCTTAAAGATATTTTCTTTTTCCTGCTGTGCCAAACAACCTGTTACTCCAATTGCCATAGGACGGTCTGGACGACTAGCTTTGATTTCATTTATCCTGCCCAGTTCGGAATATACTTTGTGTGCGGCCTTTTCCCTTATTGAACATGTATTTAGTAGCACCAAATCTGCATCATGGACGCTGTCAGCCAGTAATAGCCCAGAACGCACCAATAATCCCGACATTTTTTCGGTATCATGGTCATTCATTTGACAACCCCAGGTCAGGATATGGAACTTCATTAGTGGACTCTACGCCTATAAATAGTCAGATTGCGCTGGTCTAAATATTGCAAAAAGATCATTTCAATTGAAATGCAACGCCCTGCCAAACCTTGACTTTGATGCCGTCTTTAGTTGTAGCAGGCACAAAAACGAGACGCTTTGCCGCTTCTAAACAGGCTGTATGCGCCAATTCGTTCCAGCCTGTTTCATCTCCAGACAACTCCTGAATTATACAAACTTCGACAGGGTCGCCCATTTCGTTGATTAAACAGTTTACAACAACTGTGCCTGTGGCCTTCCTGACTGATGGTGTCATTCTCCTTAAATTCATGCACTTTGCGGGAATAATATCAGGCCCAAGATGGACAAGTGTACCTTCCTTGATGTTTGCACTATCGTTTACACGAGTTTTTAGCACACCAATTTCATACTCCAATTCTTCAATCCTGTTGACCTTTGTTCTCAAATCTTCCTTTGTTTGCTGGAGTTCCCTCAATAAGGAATCTCCCCCTGACTGGTTTTCCCTTAGCGCATCCTCCATCTGTTCTAGCCTTGCCATGGCTTCATCTCTTTGTGCGATTGCTTCATCAAGCTGGCGATACAGCTCGGCGTTTTCTTGCTTTAGAATAAATGGAATATCATCCACTTTAGCTTTTAGCGCATCCCTTTCTTCAGTGAGTGCCTTTACTTGCCTTTGCAATGTTGCCTGCGAATTTTGGCTTTGGTTTTTTGTTTGTGCTATGGCAGGCATTGTTAAGGCACAAGCCGCAATCAAGATTGTAGTGTGGAACAGGTTCATACCAACTCCAAAAAAATAACTAACTCCAATTGTGCATCACAATTAGTACATGGTTCAAAGAAAATGAAAGTTCCAGACCTAAATTTGTTTTAGCATGTCTTTTATCGCAGTGTCCAGCAAGTTTGGATGGTGGCGGGCTAAGTCTGCCTCTGAATCCAACAGTGCCCTAGAAATAATTGGTACGCCGATCTTGGCATCATCGCTGGCAAATAATTGCACACCGCCCTCCTTTTCATATTTTTCCAGCACAGATGCCCTTAATGAGGCGTTGTTGGCAAGTACTGCTGATAACTGTACTCGCCCAAAAGATTGAATTGCTTCAATATGATCTTCTAGGGTCAAGCCATTACTCTCGCCCTGCTCGGTCATTAGGTTTGCAACGTATATCAGTGGAGCACTTGACTGCCTGATTGCTGTATAAATCTCCTTGAACAATAGGTTTGGCACCGTGCTTGTGTAAAGGCTCCCAGGAGCCAAAATTATCAAGTCGGCATTTAATATTGCCAATACTACCTCTGGAATCGGCTCAGCATCCAATGGCTCCAACCACAATTTTTTCAATGGGGGTGTACATTTATTGATGCTACTCTCACCTTGATATTTTTTACCTAGGGCATCTTCTGCAAGTAATGTCACTGGAACCAGTGAGGCGGGGTATAGATTCCCAACAGTGACTAGCACGTCGGAAAGCTGTCTGATCGCGGCCACCCAGCTACCACAAATATCTGCCATTGCGGATAGCATGAGATTGCCTAAACTATGTCCCCCTAATGCTCCATCGCTCTGAAACCTGTAATCAAGCAAGTCGCTCAGAATGGAACCTTTTATCCCCAAGGCAGAAAGACAGTTCCGTAAATCGCCTGGCGGTATTACTCCAAACTCCTCTCGTAACCGACCCGATGAGCCACCATCGTCAGAAACCGCAACAACCCCAGTTATGCGCCAGGGCCTTTTTTCTCTGATGGCATTTGGTTTCAGGGCTCTTAGTAAGGCGGCTAAACCCGTTCCGCCACCAATTGCGACCACCCTGAGAGATGCTTCAATATCTGTTGCCAAGGTCTATTCAAGTTCAAATTCTTCAAAGCATGACAATTTACGACATTCTTTGAAGTCTGGCTCAAGTCTGTAGATGTGTAGGATTGCTGGATCAATTTCGATTGCCGTCTTCAAACTTTCGGCAGATAACTCTGGTTGCTCTGTAACTGCAAGTGCAAGAGCTTTCAAATAGTGGGCGTGGGCATTTGTTTTTTGTGTCTTCAACAGGGCTTCTATCTTCTCTAATGCAACTTCTGGCTGGTTGGCATTCAACAAAAAGACTGCTTCCTGAATTGGATCAGCTTTTATTGCTGGCGCAACTTTTTTGGGTTGCCTACTTGCAAAATAACTATTGGCTACCCTTGCAAGTCCATAATTGCCAGCTTCAGTGGCTTCTTTAGCAATTGATTCAAACAATGGAGTCGCCTCATTGGCATTTTTTGTGGAGAGCATTTGAATGGCTTCGCTTAACCTAGACTCCAATGTTTCGGCTTCGCCTTTTTGTTTTGCCGACTTGGCTTTTGCTGACATCTACCACCTCATGTCTGATTCAAGGAACCACAGATAACTATACAATAATTGAACTACAAATAATTCACAATACGAACATGCCTATACCGATACCAAAAATAAACATGGATTTTGTGCACAATTTCATGTGCTCTTGAAAATAGCAGACTCACGATTCAGGAACTTGGTAGAAAGGTAAGTCAATAGTGCCGCAAGCCCTACCGTCATACAAAAGGCGACCACATATTCCAATACGCTTGCTTGTTGAACAAAGAGTTTACGAATGACCAGACTGACATTTACAATGGGAATATAGGGTAGAATCCCCATTTTTTCGATGCCCGGAGCCATAGAGAAAACACCTAAGAAAATAACTAGAAGAAAAACTGGCATCATCGCTGTGCCAGCTTCCTGAATATTCTTTGCTTGAATCCCAATAAAGATAATAAAGTTGGAAAACAATAGCCCTAGGGGAATCATCAACAAGAGAGTCAATACAATCACTACTGGATCGGCAATCATTGTAAATCCACTAAGCGATTGTATCGCTACTTCCTGTCCATCAACAGCCAATTTAGCACCACTACTTTCGAGTGAGCCAAACATTACCCCCATAGAGAAAGCCATGGAGACTATGTTGAGCGTTGAAATAACAATTCCCATGAAAAAGATGTAGACCAATTTTCCCCAAATAATTTGGTGGCGTGGGAGGCCAGTTGCAAGTAGCGTTATTAGCGTACCGCGCTCTCTTTCGCCTGCTGTGACGTATATCCCAAGTTGCATTGCACCAGCAAATAGCATGAGCATAAGCATGTATGGCAACATTGATCCAAAGACTTTTGCCACCATGAGTTCTTGGCCACCCACCTGACTGGAGTGGATTTCGGTTGGCACTGCCAATTGAGCCGATGCACCCAATTTCTGCAACCTGGATTGAACGGCTGTTTTATCGAACTCTTTCAAAACTTTTTCTAGCCTCTGCATTCCAACACTGCCTGACGTTTCGACTTTGTTGTAGAGCACATCCACACGCACAGTTCTGTGTTCGGCTAAATCTCTGGCGGCACTCTCCTCTAGAGTGACAACCATTTCTAGGATGTCGCTCTTGATGGCATCCTTTATGTCTCCTTCAGGAACGTCAACGAACTTAAAATCATCTGGAAGAAGTCTCAAGTGAGGCTCAAGGACGCTTGATGGATCAATAAGAACAATTCGGGTCTGGTTTGATCTAGCCTGTTGTACATCTCTACGCCCCAATTTTCCAATCATTCCAAATAATAATGGATACAGAATAAATGGCATCGCAAGCGTAAAAAACAATGTCTTTCTGTCTTTTGTAAATTCCATAATTTCTTTTTTGAACACTAACCAAACGCCCCTCATGCCATGCCTCCATCTGCGGCTAATTTGAAGAAAACTTCATCCAGAGTGCTAACACCATACTGGGAGAGAATCTCTTTTGGAGGTGCGTCTCCATGAAGTTTGCCGTTGAATATTATTCCGACTCTGTCGCACATTTGTTCCACCATCGGCATAACATGAGTGCTGACAATAACTGCCCGCTCCTCGCCTTTCATAATTTTTAACAGGTCGAGAACAGTTTTGGCAGTAAGCACATCAAGGCCAGTTGTTGGCTCATCGAATAAAATTGCCTTGGGGTCATGTAGCAGGGCTCGGGCAATTGAAACTTTTTGTTTTTGGCCAGAGGAAAACGATTCCATCTTTACATCTGCAAAATCAGATAATTCAAGCCTTTCAAGCAAATATAAACCACGCCGTTCAGCTACTACTGAATCAACGCCCTGAAACTCTCCAAAAATCTTCAATAATTCTCTTGGAGTAAAACGCCCGTAGACCCCTAAATCGGTAGAAAGAAATCCGAGAGTATTTCGTACTTTTTCGGAATCAGCCTTGGTGTCGTTGCCAAAAACGGTTATCGAACCCTGTTGAGGCTCCATCAGTCCGGCAATCATTCTCAGTGTTGTGGACTTGCCAGCCCCGTTTGGGCCTAGCAAGCCATATATTTCACCGGGCTTTACAGAAAAACTGATACCTTTAACAGCTTCTATTGTCTTTTTTTTGCGAGACTTTTTATCCTTGACCACAAAAGTCTTGTGTATGTCCTTTACTTGAATCACAACATCTCCCTAAAAACAACATTATGCCTTCGTTGGCTAAAGCAACCACTCACCAGTACATCCCCATAGTAATAAAGACTATACCTGCTATGAAACAGTATAGTGCAAATCCACCCAATCTCGGATGTTTTGTTAGTCGATCGAGCAGACTAATCGCAAAATATCCGGAAATACCTGCCGCACAGATACCCACTATACACAGGAGTAGTGGGTCAGAAGACCCCACAGGAAATAATTCGCCTTGAGACAACGTGTTGTTTTGAAATACAGACTTAATAAGGTGACGACTCTCTACCAGAGCGGCGGCGGTAATGGTCGGTATTCCCAATAGGAAACTGAACTTGGTTGCCTCAGATAAATTAACACCCCTAAAAGCACCCATGGCTATTGTAGACCCGCTACGAGATAGGCCAAAACCTCCTCCCAATCCTTGAATCGCCCCGATGCACATAGCATCCAAGGTATTCATTTCTTCAATTTTTCGACCATTCTTTCGCTTGGCTATGTAGTTTGCGCCCAAAAGCATTGCAGATGTAATTATTAGAAATACTCCATATAGCCACAAATGACCCTTGGCCGATTCTTTCAATGGCCGAGTTAGCATGGCTAGTATTCCTGTTGGTACCATCGCCAAAAATAATAGCCAAGCCAGCTTTCTGCCAGAAGCGCTACCGCCTACCAAACCTTGGAGAATGTTGTATATCTCTTTGTAAAAATAAACAATGAGTGCCCCAAGTGTTCCTACATGCAGTAGCACGTCAAATTCAAGTGGCATACTTTGATGTAACAATATGTTTTCTGCAACCGTCAGGTGGGCAGTACTGGAAATAGGCAAAAACTCGGTCAAGCCCTGGATTAGACCCAATAGCAGTGCATGTAGCAGGTTCACAGCTACCCCTCTAGACTCATTTTTTTCTTATCCACAAAGAACTGTTCCCCCATTCACGTTTAATATCTCCCCGTTAATCGCCTTGCTCCAGTCGCTTAATAAAAATGCGATTGGGCCTGCGATGTCTTCGGCCTCTGGTATTTTTCCTAGCGGAAATATACCCTCGATTTTTTTTCGCGCCGCTTCATCACCACGCAATGCTGGGGCTGAAAGGTCGGTATCGACCCATCCGGGTGCAATGCAATTCACTCGGATTCCATATGGACCCAATTCTGTAGCCATACTCTTTGTGAGTGAGATAATTGCACCTTTACTTGCGGCGTAGGCACTGTAACCAGCTTCGCCTCTCTGCCCGGCAGTGCTCGAAATAAGTATGATATTGCCGTTACCAGACTTCTTGAGGGCTGGAATTATCTCAGCATTCCATCTAAAAAGGCCGATCAGATTCGTTTCTAAGACCTTGTCTAAATTTGCTTCATCTGTTAGTTCTAATGAAGTAGGTAGCCATACCCCGGCATTTCCAACAAAAGCATCTACCCCACCCCATGTATTATTGAGTATATCAACTACTTTTTTTGCATCTTTGCGATGCCGTTGATCAGCCTGAATAGCCATGACATCATGGCCTTCATTATTTAGTTTCATGGATAATTTTTCTGCTACATGCTTATTGGTCTGATAGGTAAATGCTACTTTGGCACCCAGCCGTGCCAGCATGGAAACTGTGGCTTCCCCTATTCCTCTGCTTCCTCCAGTAATAATTACTCGTTTTGCCGAAAGAAAATTTTTCACATTTATCCCCTGTTACTGGTATGAGTGCTTGCCGAATTTGAAAATCTATAGGCTGACATGCGGTATCAACCCTTTATTGAGATAATCATCGTTCTATCTGGATGCTTTCTTGTTGATAATCCAATTGAGAACCTCTGAGGCTATGTGGAATTATATACACAATGAGGGTAAGCACTGAGGCCAATACAACTGGGAGATGCCTAAATTTTGTGAATAGAGCCAACGAACACGCAACCAGCCAACCTCCAAACATAAATAGTGTCTTGTTGTCAGTCAAATCAGTACCTAATGGCCAACCAGTCCAATAGGCTCCAAACGCGGCTTTTTGAACAAATGCACCTAATACAAGTCCTCCAACAAAAATTAGACTTATAGCAACCATAGGTAGTTTTTTTTCTTCCATTCTGAACACAGCCCCTAATCCAGCCCTAGTGCTGACGAGCATTCCTGAAAAAATTATCAGAACATGTGATATTAGTAGTATCGTCGATACGTGCCCCTTGTAGCGGAGTATTACCGTTTCACCATCTGTAGGCAGGCTCGAATTAGCAATTTCAATCTGGTACTCTACCTTGCCAGCAACAGGTTGTGAGGGAATGTTGGCTACCAATATTTTTTTTTCGCCATCCAATTCAGGAGCCATAAACACTACAGTAAATGGGTCATTAGTTGGGTATCGTCTCCATAGCAGACGGGCTGTCTGGCCAGGGTCTGGAATAGTAACCCTAGCATCGAAAGTGTTTTCTGAACTTCTTGGCAACCGAAATTTTTGTAATTCTCCTCCTGCTTCAAATTGCCCCCTCAGGGGATATGTTGGGCCTGTTCTCCTTTGATAGACAGCGGCTACTAACATCACGATAGTGGCCAATACCCACAGCCATGTGCTTAATTTCAATTTCGTAGATGTATCAGTCACGGATCACCAATTAAAGACTTTTCTTAGCGTCTTGGTTGTGTCATTGCTTCGGGGCTTAATATTTCATCTATCTGCGCTGGTGTCAACCAACCTTTTTCTTGAAGGATTGCCCGAACTGGTTTCATGGTTTCTAGGGATATTTTGGCGGCTTCGGTTGCCTTTTTGTAGCCTATTGCAGGCAGGGTAGCTGTCACTATGCCAATGCTGTTTTCAACCATTTCTCGACAATGTTCTTCATTGGCTGTAATTCCTACAATACATCGGGTTGTAAGCGTATTAACTGCGGCGGCTAATGCGCGTAGGCTATCAAACAAGCTCAAGGCAAGAATAGGTTCCATCACGTTGAGCTGTAACTGGCCAGCCTCAGCGGCCATTGTAATTGTCATGTCATTACCAATAACCCTAAAAGCCACTTGGTTTACAACTTCGGGAATGACTGGATTAACCTTGCCAGGCATGATGCTACTCCCAGGCTGTCTGGCTGGAAGGTTTATTTCTTGCAGACCACAACGGGGGCCACTGGAAAGCAGTCGCAAATCATTACACAACTTACTCAACTTTATGGCTGTGCGTTTAACCACACCTGAGAACAAAACAAAATCTCCTGTGTCGCAGGTGGCTTCTACCAAATTGTCAGCTAATTGTATCTCCAAACCAGTAGTTTGTCGCATTTCTTCAACACAGAGTCTGGAATAGCGAGGGTCGGCACAGATACCAGTCCCAATGGCTGTTCCACCCATATTGACAGCCATAAACAATTGGACAGTTTCTTTTAATCTATCAATATCTTCCCCTGTAGTTACGGCAAACGCATCAAATTCTTGCCCCAAGGTCATTGGAACAGCATCTTGGAGTTGGGTACGACCCATTTTGATAATTGAACTAAACTCTTTTCCTTTCTCCTGTAGAGCTACTTTGCATTTTTCCAAAGCTTCTACTAGTGCTCTCAACATAAAAACTGTAGCCACTTTTATTGCAGTGGGGTATACGTCATTTGTACTCTGCCCCATATTTACATGGTCATTGGGATGGCATTCGGCGTAATCGCCCCGCTTCTTACCAAGAATTTCAAGTGCCCGATTTGCAATTACTTCATTTGCATTCATGTTTGTGGAAGTACCCGCACCACCTTGAATCATGTCGATCGGGAAATGATCATGCCAACAGCCTTCAATTATCTCTTGGCAAGCCTGATCTATTGCTTTTGCGATAGCCTCATTCAAAAGACCCAACTTAGCATTCGCACGTGCGGAAGCCTGTTTGACCATTGCAAGAGCGCGAATAAAGGCTGGGAAGTGTGAAAGCAATATTCCTGAAATTGGAAAATTTTCGATGGCTCTGAGAGTTTGGACACCATATAGAGCCTCATCGGGGACGTTTGCTGAACTAATAAGGTCAGACTCTGAGCGAACTGTCCCCATGTCAAATGACTGGCCTTGTCCAGGGCGTCTTGCGCCTAGATGGCGAGTAACCACTTCTGCAATCTTGGTTAATACCCTAACAGAAGCACTGCCGTTGGTTGCTAGTGCTTTGTGAAGCTTCTCCCTTTCGATTTCAATTATTGTTGTGGGAGTTATCGTTTTTGCCGACGCAGTATGAGAGGACGCATTGAGCAATGAGGCTTCTCCAGCGACACCACCTTGATGCAGTGCCATAACTTGCTCGAATCCTTCTCCGGAATTTCTGGAAATTTCAACACTTCCCTGGGCAACAATAAAGCATGCCCGCCTTGGCTCATTCTGCTTAAATAACCACGCTCCCGATGGCAAATCCTTAACTGTGGCGGCAGTGCCCACAACTTCTATGTCAGTATCGGAAAGCCCAGAAAGCAAAGTGCTTTTTCGTAGCACTTCATGAACATCATTCATGTTTCACCTCACCTTTTCGGCAGTAGCCGTTTGTTTATGATGCGCCTATAAAATCATTTCTGGCAAGACGCGGGGACATTTTTGTACTCTTTGCTAAACTATTTTACTGTTTTTTTGCATCATTGTTGGTGTTGCTACACCACCTGACACAACCCAAGTGAGGGCTTGCTCGGGCGTAACATCCAGTTTCTGTATTACAGATTCTTCCAACATTACCACATATCCAGATGTTGGTATTGGAGCAGTAGGAATATATACTGCAACACGTTGTTTTCCATCATCCAATGCCCATGAACAGCCTCTTTGAGCAATAAACCCAATAGTCCTTGAATCAGGATTTGGCCATGGAACAATTACAACTTCCTTAAAACTCCCCCCTTTACCGTTTTGAATTGCATTCATTACCTGCTTAGTAGCTCCATAAACACTTTTGATACCGGGTATATTCATCATTGCTGTGTCAAGCCATGTTAATAGCTGTCGCCCAATAAAGTTTTGAATCAGAATACCTATGAGGAACAGAAGGAGACCCAACGCCAATACAGAAAAAACTGCCTGTTGCCAAATGTTTGGAGGCGGAAGGCCGAGAACACTTGCAACCCATAGGAGTGGTTTGTGAAATATTTCGACGAGAATTTGAAAAATTGTCTTGAGAAACCAAACTGTCACCCCTAGGGGCAATATGGTAAAAAAACCTGCTATTAATCGTTTACGAATCAAAATTATTCCTCTTCGTCTTTCCCTGTAAGTCTGCCTCGTCCATCCATAAGTTTGGTTCCCAAATTCTGCCAAAACACCTTGAAATAGCTAACAGCACTCCAAATGGCCAGAATCATAGCAACCCACATCAACACAAGCCCCATGCTTGAGAAAAAACCCCAATTCTGGTCAGGCGAGAGTTTCCCTTGGAAAAAATACCCTAGGCTCCAACTATTAAACAGTTCAATTTTTGTCAGCAAATATAGCCACCCGTCTAATACCGGACCAAAAAGTAAACAGGAAATGGCGGCAATCTGGGCACCCAATTTCCACTTGCCTAATCGATCTGCGGCAATGGTGACACCTTCTTCGCTTGCAAGCCCCCTCAAGCCTGTAATGGCCATTTCCCTGGCTAGAATAATAAATGCCATCCAAGCCGGGGTTAGATTTAATTCTACTAAGCTCAGTAAGGCACCTGAAATCAATAATTTATCTGCCAATGGGTCAAGGAGCTTCCCTAAAACAGTTACTTGGCGTAGCTTTCTGGCAAAATATCCATCATAAAAATCAGTAATACAGGCAACCCAAAAAACAACCGAACCTATGATGTTGTGGTATGGAACCCTTGTCATCAGCACTACGACCAAGGCTGGCACCATCAATATTCGAATAGCTGTCAGGGTATTTGGAAGATTCATACTACATATAGACTACATCAAAAACAAAGCGTTAAAACCTAGTCACATTTCCTTTCAGCAATAATGTCTGCCATTCCGAATCCTCGATTACTTCAAATCCACTTGTCTCCTCTGGATAAAACATCGCACTCTCCCTAGATATGCGAATAGAAACACCCGCGCCTACTAAATCCTTTAGCACTTTTTGCCCGTTAGGGTCGCGGAGAATTGCAATACCATCATGCGCAAGGCCAATCCAAGGAATTTGCTTGTCTGCTCTCCTTAGTATTTCTATAAGTAGTCTTTGTCCCTGCATGTAATCGCTAGTACCAATTGAACTACTAAGAATCATAACTGGAGGAATTGGCAAAGATTTAGGTTCGGCTGGAATAACAACAGCGGGAGGCAAAAATGTAGGTCGCTTTTCAGATTTTACATCAATAGTAACAACCTGACCCTGAATATTAATACTCGTCTGCCTTCCTTGTTTTTCTAATAGCTTTATCACATTAACTTTGTGCATTTCTTCATCTAAAACAATGCGAATTGCACTCCCAGGATGTGTATCGATGACCCTCTGTACTTCAAACACGGCCTGAGAAACAGTTAAATCAAATAGTTCAATTGTAATGATATCCATTCTAACTCCAAGCACATAGTCCACCATATATAGTATCAAAAAATGGAAGATTTTTGACGAGCATTAGTTATACCAACTTGCCTTGATTGGCAGTTTCGGTGCTGTAGTCAATGGCTTCAAGGTTTTTCTGGTGTTCTACAAGCCAAGTATATAGTTCCCAAAAAGTGTTACATTCTCACTGACAGCTTCTTATACATTTCCATCAACTCTGCCACAATATCCGGCTCTGACATGTCCTTTGCAAAGCCATAGAGCTTCATCACAGCACGGTCTAGAGCGCGATGTGCTTTCAGCAACTCCTTCGGCATAATTAGCGGATCATAGAGGTCAGCGAGGGAGCTATCTGGGAATTTTGCCCTTGCGTCCAAAACGCTCTGTGCCAGTCTTTCTATTTCTGTTTTTTGTTTGTCAGTAGCCTTAGGCCAAGGGAAGTTGTTGTAGACAATATCTTTTGAGTAGCGGTAATCACTTTTCAATCTCCCGCAAACTGCCCTAGTCCATACCATGTGGACGCTGGATGTGAGTATGCCGAAGTGATAGAGAGTGGCGTTGGGGATAATGTGAACTGCATTATTGACGATAACGTCTTTGTTTACGAACCCTATAGGTATGTAATTCCTTTTCTCGGATGAAACTGAAGGGATTACGGCATAGTCGGCGTTAGGTTGCCTGATTTCCTGAAACAGGGAAGGCGTTTCAGCACTTTTCCTAGTTGCGGCTTTTGGACTGGACACCCTCATCTTGCGAACTTTGTCGATGCGCTCCATCACCAGTGGCATTCTGCGTAAATCACCAGGAGAGGCATCCGTCAGCCAAAGACAGTGTCGTTGTTTGTTGTTGATGAACTCTTCAGAACCTATAAATTGGCGGATATATTTCTTTGCCAAAGGCTCGCTGGCTAGTAGCTCAGCCAGTTCTCCATCTTCTATTACCAAATAGCCTCCGTCTACAGGCTTGTTGCCCCATACCAACTCCGGGGACGCGCACAAGGCAGTCGCTCGACTCTCCACAAAAACACTAGGCGCATCCACAAGATACGGGTTGATATTCATTGCCGATGTTTTTGCAGAAACATCATCATAAATAACTTTCTCTATGCCTTTCACATTACTAAATCCAATAATCACACAATGAACTGCGGCCTTGCCTTTTGCTTCATTACTCC